>DAORIR010000008.1:0-14405 GCA_035438605.1 Minisyncoccota bacterium | reverse complement strand
CCTATTCCTCCAGTTGCTCCTGTGAGCAAGATATATTTCTTTTCCATAGAATGTTATTTTACCCTAAGCTACCACGAAGGCACTAATTAGCAAAACAAAATCCCTCGCTAAAGGGATTTTGTAAACTATGCTCAATGACAAATCGCTAGAATCGATCCCATTCTCCGTTGACGCAGCCGTTTGATGAAGTCATGGTAAACCCTGTGTGAGGATTAGTAATCGTTAGTGTGTTTGAGTTTGTGTCGCAACAGTACACTGTCGTACCGCCCGGCAATGTTCCGCAATTAACGGGCTCAAGCATCGGTGAAATCGTTGTCCCGTCCACTGTCGCATCAGGAAAATGCATTGCAAATCGCTTCGTGTCTTCAGTTACTTTCTTTATATCAACGTCTGACACAATCTTACTTGGATCAAAACTGTAGATATTTCCAGCATTAACCTTAACAAGTGCGTTGCTTGCTGCCTCAAACGCTTTTTCCAAAGCAGAAGCATCTTTGTTTACCGAAAGAGAGACCGCTGCTCCCTGATTAGCGCTTTTCATTTTTCCTTTCAATGCGTACCCCGCAACAAAACCGACGACGAGCACGAGAATTATGGTGATGACTATGTTCTTTTTCATATCATTAAATATACAGTCTTTTTATAGTACGGGCAAAATTAATATCCAACCTGTACGCAAATCGATGACTCTGTGATAATCCAAGGTTGATTTATCTCAGTACTATAGAGAGTGCCTGTGCTTTCGCCATTATTTCGGCAGTAGTACATATAGCTATTTGGCAGTACGCCGGCTTGGTTAAAGGCAATTGCCACAGCATCGCGCAAAGCTGCATTAGTTTTTTCATCAACCATGACGATGCTTGCCCTGCCTGATTTTACGCTTTCAGCAATAATTGAATCTGTTGTCTTAGACGAAATGACCGCGGCTTGCTGGCTAGCATTTCTTGTCTCGATCATGCTGACGGCTGCTGCAACAAGAAAGAGAAAAATGATAATGAGAATCGGAAGCTTTCTTTGGTTGTTTGTTGGTGCCATAAATATCTACTCTAAATTGATATACCTTATTCTATGACGACTTCGCTCAATTTGGTTCACCCAAATGTGCAAAACCACCGCTTGGCGGCGGTGGTTTTGTCTAGATATTTTGGATAGCTTGAGCTATTACTTGCGCGCTGCAATGATTTCATCAGCAACGTTCTTCGGTACGATATCGTAACGGAGGAATTCCATGTTGAATCCTGCGCGGCCTTCTGTCATAGAGCGAAGAGAAGTCATGTAGCCGAACATTTCAGAAAGCGGAACGACAGCTTTGACGACTTGGTTCATGCCGCGAGCTTCCATTCCTTCGATGAGTCCGCGTTTTGCAGAGAGTGAGCCAGTGACATCACCCATGAACTTGTCTGGAGTGACAACTTCAACTTTCATCATCGGTTCGAGAATAACAGGCTTTGCGAGCTTACAGCCATCTTGGATAGCCATTGAAGCGGCGATCTTGAAGGCCATTTCGTTCGAGTCGACATCGTGATACGAACCGTCCCAAAGTTCAACAGAAACGTTGACCATTTTGAAACCAGCGAGCACACCGCGGTCGAGACCTTCGCGGAAACCTTTTTCGATCGGCGCAATGTATTCCTGAGGAATAGCACCGCCCTTAATAGTGTTGATGAATTCGAAGCCTTCTGAGCGCTTTGTGTTGCGTGGCAAATCTTCAGCGTCAACAGTCATATCCATTGGCTTGATCTTGATCTTAACGTGGCCGTAGTTACCGCGTCCGCCAGTCTGCTTGATGTACTTGCCTTCTACTTCGGCATTGCCAGTGATAGTTTCGCGGTAAGCAACCTGTGGCTTGCCTGTATTTGCTTCAACTGAGAATTCGCGCTTCATTCGATCAACAATAATGTCGAGGTGAAGTTCACCCATGCCGGCAATAATTGTTTCGTTTGTTTCAGCATCTGTCGAAACGCGGAATGTCGGATCTTCGTCAGCGAGGCGAGAAAGCGCAATACCCATTTTTTCTTGGTCAGCTTTTGTCTTCGGTTCGATGCGCATTGAGATAACAGGTTCTGGGAAGACGATACGTTCGAGAAGCACTGGATGATTTTCATCACAGAGTGTGTCTGAAGTCTTAGTATCTTTGAGGCCAACAGCAGCTGCAATTTCGCCAGCAAAGACTTTCTTCACTTCTTCGCGATCGTTAGCGTGCATGCGGACGATACGGCCGATGCGCTCTTTGTTGCGAGTGCGCGGATTGTAAATGTAAGAACCAGCTGTGAGCGTACCTGAGTAAACGCGGAAGAAGATGAGCTGTCCAACGAATGGGTCAGTTGCAACCTTGAACGCGAGCGCTGAGAAAGGAGCAGTATCTGTTGCTGGAAGTTCAACTTCAGCATCAGTGTCTGGATTGATTCCGACGAGCGCTGGAATGTCTGTTGGAGCAGGAAGGTAATCGATAACAGCATCGAGAACGAGCTGTACACCTTTGTTCTTGAGAGCAGAGCCAGCGAAGACTGGAAAGATTTCGTTTGCAATAACTGCTTTGCGGAGAAGTTTCTTGAGAGTCGCGAGATCTGGTTCGTTGCCATCGAGGTAAGAAGACATGACAGCTTCATCGTGCTGAACGATAGATTCAAGAAGTTCTGCGCGATACTTTTCTACATCAGCAACCATATCAGCTGGGATGTCTGCGCTTTCGATTATCTTGTCGCCCATTTCGCCTTGGAAGTAGTAAGCCTTCTTTGTAAGGAGATCAACGACGCCTTCGTGCTTTTCTTCGAGACCAATTGGAAGCTGCATGCGGATTGCGCGCTTTGAAAGGCGTTCGAGAATTGTTTTGTATGAATGCTCAAATGAAGCACCAGTTCGGTCGAGCTTGTTGACGAAACAAATACGTGGAACGTGCGCTTCGTCAGCGTAGCGCCAGTTTGTTTCTGACTGTGGCTCAACGCCGGCAACGCCGTCGAAGACAACGACAGCACCGTCAAGCACGCGGAGAGAGCGCTTAACTTCTACTGTAAAGTCGATGTGGCCAGGAGTGTCGATGATATTGAAGCGATGCTTTTTGTTCTTGTCTTCCTTTGCGTATGTTGGCGTCCAAAAACAAGTAACAGCAGCAGACGTAATAGTGATGCCGCGCTCCTTTTCCTGTTCCATCCAGTCGGTTGTCGCTTCACCGTTGTGAACTTCACCGATCTTGTGAGACATACCTGTGTAGTACAAGACACGCTCAGATGTTGTTGTTTTGCCCGCGTCGATGTGGGCGATAATGCCGAAATTTCTTACTTTCTCCAGTGGATAATCTCTTTCCATAAATGATGATAATTAAGCAAATGCTTCAATAATAATGATAAAAACGATAATAAAAAAAGCGTCGCCGCTAGTAGGCCTACTATACGGCATTTGGGGCTGTTGTGCAAATGCCGAATTTTGAGAATAAATAAGAAAAGGCACTCGTTGAGAGTGCCTTTTTTCTAGGTTTTTTGATTACTCAAAAAATTTTGGTTGTTTTCATGGCATGGCCGAGAATTGCCTGCCTGCGCTTTTCGAGCTCTTCATAGATTTCTCTAGTTTGAGCGTCATCTACTTGATCTATCCTCGAATGTCTAAGCAGAAGGACAAGGTAGCTTTCCTTTATTACCTGAAGTGCATCAGTAGAATAATTGTCTTTTCGCTCGGTGCTTTTGAGGTACACCGTGCCATGCTTTGTCTCGCGAGAATGAATTGCAGCGACAAAATTCTTAAGTGTTTTGTCGAAAGATCTTCCTACGACTGCTTCTACTAATACCTTTTCCTTGCGCCGATATATATCAAACCCAAATGGAAGTAGATATTCGAAATTTTTTGGCTCTATTTTAAAGCCATTTAAGCTCAAATGACAGTAAAAGAATAGTTTTCTATCGAACAGACTAGTCAGAATGTGGTATTCCACATCATTGAGCCCGTCGAGTGCGTACTTGGGAATTTCTCCAATATGAGTGATTAGCTGCTTCATTATTTTATTTTTAGGTGGTTCGGGATTATAGTACGTTATTTTTTCGTATTGTCAATTTAATGAAAAGTAAACAAAAAGCCGCAAGAATGCGGCTTTAGGCAATGACAAGGTTATTTACTCTCTGACTCAAAACTCTCTTTCGTTCTTTCTGTACTTCTTCCTTTTTTTTATCAGATAGATTGGCAAGAGATCGCTGGAACTCAATCTCTTCTTTTTCCTCGTTCTGATGCCTGCTACTAGCAGAAAAAGCGCCCCATCCAGACCGACGCTCACCTTCCTTTTGAAGTTTAGCGCTTGCTAGTTGGGATTCTTCCCCAAACAACAAAATAGAAAACTCCTCACCATATAGATATTCCCATTTACGCAGGAGCCAGCCAAATGAATATATTTTTGTTATTGAAATCCTGTAAGGACTATTTGGATTTCCAGCAACATCAGAACAAAGAATTTTTACTTTTGACTGTTTGGTTGGAATGATCTTTTTTGAAAGTAATTTAGTAAGTAAATTACCGTAATTGTTGCGTGTATCCATATATCCACCAGGAGATATATCCAGGATATCGCCATAAGACCTCATGTCGACTGGATGCTTATACTTCTTGGTTTTCTTTTTCATTTTCTGTTTTTTATCAGACTATGCTTTTGAGGAATTGTTGTCAAACAAAAACTCCCCTTTCGGAGAGCTTTAGTTTTTAAAATTGAGTGTATTACCAAGCAAAGTGAGCGAAAGCTTTGTTTGATTCTGCCATCTTGTGCGTATCGTCGCGCTTCTTGATTGCAGCACCTTCGTTCTTTGAAGCATTGATGAGTTCATCGGCAAGCTTTTCGCCCATTGGGCGGCCCTTTCCAGAGCGAGCTGCGTTGATTATCCATCGCATAGCGAGTGCGCGCTTGCGCTCTTCGCGAACTTCGCGAGGAACTTGGTAGTTCGCGCCACCGATTCGGCGTGAGCGGACTTCCATAGCTGGACCTGCGTTGCGGATAGCTGTATCGAAGACTTCGATAGGATCAAGCTTTGTCTTTTCCTTGATAATGTCGAGAGCTGAGTAGACAACCTTGCGAGCAGTTTCCTTTTTGCCATCCCACATGATGCAGTTGATGAACTTTCCAAGACGGGCATTCTGGAAGACAATGTCCGGTTGTGCGATATTTCGGTTTTTTACTTTGCGTCGCATATGGTTGTAATGGGTTTAATAATTATTTTAGAAAAAAGTAATAGATATTTCAGATGACTATGCCTTTGGAGCCTTAGGTCGCTTTGCACCGTAGAGTGAGCGTGACTGGCGTCGCTTGTCGACACCTGTAGCGTCCAAGAGGCCGCGTACGATGTGATAACGGACACCGATGAGGTCTTTGACGCGACCGCCGCGGAGAACGACAACAGAGTGTTCCTGGAGGTTGTGGCCTTCACCTGGAATGTATGCAGTAACTTCGAGACCGTTAGTTAGGCGAACACGGGCAATCTTTCGGATAGCTGAGTTAGGCTTCTTTGGAGTAACAGTAGTTACCTTAGTACAAACACCTCGCTTGAAAGGAGATGGGTAAAAAACAGGCTTGTTCTTGATAGAGTTGAAGCCGCGCATAAGAGCAACAGACCGCGTTTTGCGCAGCTGCTTTTTTCTTCCTTTTCGTACTAGTTGACTGATTCGAGCCATGTAAATTTAAAATAGTCCGTAGGGACTAGCGAGAATAATCTACTACGCCCCAGATAAAAATGCAAGCGCTCATCTAGGCCGCGAGCCCAGTCAAGAGAGAAAATGCCCAAAAAACGAGAGGAAGGAGGTACTTCCAGCCGAAAATCACAAATATAATGACAAAAAAGAGCGAGTAGCGCTCGAGCCATGATTCGTACTTGATAAAGCGAGCCGGCAAGAGGCTAAAGAGGATGCGGGAACCATCGAGCGGCGGAACTGGAATGAGGTTAAATATAGCCAAAAGCACATTAATAAGGACAATAGATGCCGAAATCGTCATGAGAGATTCAAACATTCCTGCTGAGAGAAAGCCCATATCCGGCAAAAAGCGGATCAAGATGGAAAAAACGACAGCAATGATGATATTCATGACCACGCCTGCGGCTGCGACCAATATAGTTCCCCTTCGGCGGTTGCGGAAATTGTTCGGATTGTACGGAACCGGCTTCGCCCAGCCAAACATAAAGCCAGCATTGGTTGCGGCCAAAATGAGAGGGAGGGCAATAGTGCCTATCGGGTCGATATGCTTAATTGGATTGAGAGAAAGGCGTCCTGCAACTTTGGCAGTCGGATCCCCTTCCTTGTAGGCCATAAATCCATGAGCCACCTCGTGGACCATGACCGAAAGTATAAGGATGAGGACATAAAATACTGTATCCATATTGCAATGTTATAAGCCATATGATACCATGCGTAGCGCAATGGCTAAAGTCTGTGCAATAACAAAAAAGAGCTCACTCGTGGCGAACGGCTACTCGAACAGTGTTCGTGCTACCAAGTTCAACCCTACGGGCAAGCGCCGCAAGTATGCAAACCTCCAGAAAAAGAGGATTTTTGTGCCTGAGCTCAATAAGACTTTCATCCTCACAATCTCTACCGACGGAATCAAGACTATCAACAAGCGCGGCGCTTACGTTACTCTCAAAAAGGCCGGCATCATCAAGTAAATCAGATACTTTAAAAAATCCCCTCTCGGGGATTTTTTATTTTTCAGTTGTTCGAGACATAGTTACTCCATCGGTCATAAAAGTAATCGTTCCTGATTCGCAAGTTGAGAATGTCAGGATTTTCATTTGCATTACCCTGTCGACAACTTCTTTATGTGGATGACCATAAGAATTGTCGCAACCCGCAGAGACAATTGCTGTGCTTGGATGCACTGCTTTGAGAAATGCTTCGCTTGAAGACGTGCGCGAGCCATGATGTCCAAGCTTCAAAACATCGGCGGAAATATCTATACTTACTCCTTTTATTTTTTCATCAGCAATACTTTTCAGCATTTCATTTTCCGTCGGAACGCCGGCATCTCCGGTCAGCATAAAACTTTGTTCGCCATAAGAAAGTATGCCGACAATAGATGCATCATTTGTATCTTGGCCTTTATATATTGAAGCCGGAGCCAGCACAGTAAAAGCAATTCCCCTCTCTTGATCTAGAACAATTTTCATACCTGTTCGAGCAATGACATGAGGTACTTTACGAGAAGAAATAGCAGACAAAAGCGTTCCGTATAGCTTAGATCCGGAAGAAATCCCAGGCTCAATAAATTGCCCGACAGAATAGTTTTCAATGAGCATCGGCAAGCCGCCGATGTGGTCTGCATCTGGATGCGTCTCCAAAATAACATCGATCGATGTATCGCCTGAAGACATGGCAGTTTTTAATTTTTTAGAAAGCGAAGCGCTCGTTTTGCCGCCATCAATGAGCATGTCATTGCCGTTTGGCGCTTTGATATAGATCGCATCTCCTTGCCCAACATCGAGAAAAGAAACCTGCAGCAGTTCAGAGGAATTATTGGCGATTTTCGTAGAATAGAAAGCCGCCAAGTAAAGAGCAATGGCGACCATCCCCATTAGTATTTTCGTTTTCTGGCGCACAGCAAACAGTATACAGAATTGAGATGAAGTATATATAAAATGCAAAAGAAAAACTCCTTGCATATACGTATGCGAGGAGTTTTGTGGGAGATCCTTACGGCGATCTTTTCGAACTATAATTAGTTTAGATTAATTCCGTAATGTTTCGCAATCAAGAAAATCAGCGAAAAGAACAAAATCATTGCTGAACCAAACAAGTGATACATATTCAACTTGAAGGGTTTTTTGCTACTAGCAGATGTGCTTGGTTGAACCATGTTATAGCTGTTATTTGAGATAGTTTCAGTATGCATCGTTATTATTTTTTGAGTGTTTGTTACTAGTATTATAGCAGGTACGAGTGATTCTGTCAAGTACCTTTCTAGCTATAATCTATCTACATAGGAGACGGGCAAAAAACCCATATATTACAAGGTTTTATTGATATTTGGGGTTTTAAGGCAAAAATGGCTTAAAAACTAAGATTCCAAGGCCGAAATACCGGGCAAAGTCCCCTTTTCGAGATAGTCGAGTGTCGCTCCCCCGCCAGTTGAGATGAAATGGAGCTTATCCTGCAAGCCCAATTTGGAGACGAGGGCAACAGTGTCGCCGCCGCCAACGGTTGTTTTAGTTGTTTGATTGAGAGTAGCAAGCTTGGCAAGCAAGGCTTCGGTTGCGCTCGCAAAACCTTCTTCATATTTGCCCATCGGGCCATTCCAGAGAACTGTCTTTGCACCAACGAGCGCGGCCTCAATCGCAGCCACAGATTTTACTCCAATGTCGACAATCATATCTTCTTTGCCGACCTCATTGATCCCGACAGTTGCAGTTGTTGATTCAGCAGAATCGGCATCGCGCTTAACGACAACATCAGTCGGAATAATCATGTTTTCAGATTCAAATATTGAAATATCTACCTTCTCGCCTTCATCATGGAGCGACTTCCCTATTTCCATTCCTCTCGCAAAGAGAACTTGATTGAGCAGTGCGCCGCCGATGACAGTCATGTCGGCTTTTTTTGAAAGCTTCTGGATGAGCGGAAGCTTTGTCGAAAGCTTTGCGCCGCCAAACATCACAACAAATGGACGCTCTGGATTTTCAACCATTACAGAAAGATGCTCGATCTCTTCCAAAAGTTCCATGCCAGCATACGACGGCAAAAGTTTCGGCAAGCCAACAATACTAGCGTGCTCGCGATGCGAAACAGAAAATGCATCGTTGACGTAGATGTCGCCAAGGCTTGCAAGCCAAGTCGCAAATTCTTTGTCATTTTCTTTTTCTCCAGCAAATGCGCGAATGTTCGGCAAGAGAAGAACATTGCCGTCTTGGATTTGCGATGCAACTTTTTCGATTGTGCCTTTGTCGGCCGAGCGAACATACGCAAGCGGCACTTTATTTTCTTCGAGTACTTTGACGATCGGACTGAGATCTGCACTGCCATCGTCACCAAGATGCGTAATCAAAATAACTTTTGCGCCGCGCGATGTCAGAAACTGAATTGTCGGCAAAGCGCGAATAATGCGAAATGTATCGCGCGCATTTCCATTTTCAATCGGTACATTCAAATCGCTCCGCAAAATAATGCGCTTGCCTTCAATGTGTTCGATTGTCGATACGCTTTTGAGATTCATGATGTAAAAAATGAAAATGAAACAATACTAGAATGAATTAATTATCGAGACAAATGACTTTGCATCCAAGCTTGCGCGGCCGATTAGAACACCATGCATCCCTGCAACACCAACAAATTCTTTGACATTCTTATTTGTCACAGAGCCGCCGTAGATAATCGCAACTGACTTCATTGACTTTTCATCGAGCATATCTGAGATAACTTTTTGAATGTAAATGCGCATTTCTCGGGCATCTTCTGGAGTAGCTGCGACTTTTCCGCCCACGGCCCAAACTGGCTCGTACGCAATAATCGTATTTGCAGCATCTTTTTTTGAAAGTCCTTCGAGAACCATGAGCTGCTCGCGGACATCTGCATGAGAATGCTCTGTATCAGTTCTGTCATGCTCCCCAACGCAAAGGATAGGGCGAATGCCTGCTGCGTGCGCTGCTTTCAATTTCATCAAGACAACGTCATTGTCTTCGCCAAGCGTACGGCGTTCAGAGTGGCCAACGATTGCATACTTTACGCCGAGCGAAACGAGTGCCTTTGGAGAAACCTCTCCAGTAAACGCGCCAATCATCATCGGGGAAAGATCCTGCGCGCCGAGAATGTACTTCCCTTTTTTGATTCCAGCGCCAACTGTCTGGAGAAATGGAAATGGCGGACAGACTACTGCCGTGATTCCTTTTTTGACTGCAACTTTGCCGATCGCCGAAGAAAGTTTAGCTGCGTCTTTGAGCGTTTCCGGATACTCTTTCCAATTGCCGATGATGTATATAGTGTTCATGAAGAATGTGAGTTTATGATTAAGAAATAATTAAAAAATAATAAAACCGAAATTTCTAACATGTTCAAGTGCTTCTTCTTTTGTTAAACCGAATGTTGCATCTTTGATTTGATCTTTTGGAAGCTGATAGAAGAAGAGTAGATCGTCGCTAATGATATCAACAACAACAAAACGATTTTCTCCTGTTTCTGTACCAGAGATTGTATTGAGAATGAGGCATGAATTCATCTTTTTGTTGAAGATGTATCTGTTTGTTCCTTCGTCGCCAAAGTAGCCGGCAAATTTTTCTTTGTATATTTCATTGCACATATTTGTCGCCTTAATACTGTGCAAAGAATAATGAGGTATATACCAAATGAAGAAACTGACGACGGCAATGACAATAAGCGTCACCATGCTCATCAAGAATTTTTTGTCTTTCATAAGTGAAATTGTAGCATACAAAAACACTCCTTTTGAGGGAGTGCTTATGTTTAGATTTTTAGAGAGAATATTAGTTGTAAGTGATAACAACTGCGCCGTTGGTTCCATTTCCACCGAAGCCTGCTGTGCCACCTTGGTTACCATCTCCACCTTGACCTGACGTAAAGCTACTGCCACCGCCAGAGACACCGCCAGATCCACCATTGAGTAAGCCAGAAGTTGATCCCACGGCTCCATTTGTACCAGATATTGCAGAACCAAGTGGACCAGTGGCTGTACCACCAACACCACCAGAGCTTGTTGTGGCACCTTTACCACCAGTTGCTCTGTAAGTAGTGCCATTAAAAATGGTATCACCACCATCAGAGCCTGGACTGTTCACTGCTCCGCCGTTTCCACGTGTTCCTACAGACATAGTGAATGTTTGACCTGCAGTAAACGGAATGTTTTGCGCATTGATATAACCGCCACCGCCACCGCCGTGACCACCTTGGCTGCTTGTGCCGCCACCACCGCCACCGCCCGCACCAATTACTTGAATAGAGACTGAAGTAGTACCCGCTGGAACAGTCCATGAATGTGAGCCTGCTGTCTGGAATGACACTGTCTGACTACCTCCACCTAATGCGAGAACTGGTGTACCAGATGTGTTCGGTGTTGCCCACGAGACAACGATAACACCATTAACTCCGGGGTTAGTGATACCGCCAACACCCTCAACGCCTACAAGATAAGTTGAACATGGTCCTGACGAACAAGATCGAGGAACACCGCCACTACTACTATTCCCATTAGTACCTGTAGTGTTGAAACTACCTGTACCACTTAAACCTTGACCACCTGTTCCTCCAGCTGTACAAGTTGCCTTATTTCCGCCTGTCGCCACCATAGAATATCCAGCACCACTGAAAGTAGAGCTGCCGCCGTTAGTGTTTGTAGAACATGGGCCGGTTGTACCGCCTTGTCCAACTGCTACAGAAAATGCAGTGCCTTGCGAGACGTTTATATATGCACGTGACGAACCGCCGCCGCCGCCGCCAAAGTTACCCTGTGTTCCTCCGCCACCAGCACCTATAACTTCAACAAGAATCTGAGTTACGCCAGCTGGAACTGTAAATGTATTTGGATTTGATGTTCCGAGTGGTCCAGAAGTAGATTGATATCTATAGATCTGCATTGAAGTAGTTGGGTTACCGCCGGTACTTCCACCACCACTACATAGAACGAGCTTCCCTGATCCATCAGCACAAACGTTTGATGTTGTTGAGTTTGCTAGATCTGATGCGTAAACGTTCTTTGAGCGCAAGTCGCGTACATAGATGTCACTATTGTGACCAGTACCGTCTGTGCTATAGAAATTGAGACTTGGGACGTTTGAAATGATTGAGGCCATAGTTGCACCGCTAGCAGTATTGTTGAGGAAAAGCGCATCAGTGCCGCTTCTGTAAATTTGCAAAGCTCCATTATCAACCTTCACGCGTTCCCAAGAGTCGGATGAGCCTGTTGCAATAGTGTTGCCACTCAAAGTTGCAGTCCAACCATTGATCATTAATGTTGATGTAGGAGTTACTGTTGTGCCGTTTGCTTGGTAGAACAATGTCTGGCCAGTTGTTCCAGCTGGGAAAGCACCAGAACCAGATCCGCCCCATGTCGTTGTACACGCGCCGTTTGTGCCAGAGAAGCAGAAACGATCAGCAATAACTGAACCGGCATTGCCAGGTGCAGAAAGAGTCGATGTTGGAGGAGTAGTCAAAGCTGCCATGCCAACATAACTATTTGATGGAGTCCAAAAACCTTTGAGGCCAGTGACAATGCCGCCGGCAATAATGCCATACTGACCGACACTTGCAGGGCTAATAGCAGCACCAGCTGGATTTGAACCCACAGCAATTCTGTCATTTACCTGAAGAAAGCCAGCTCCATTGGTTACAGTTCCTGATCCGATTCTGACAGAGCCAAAGATACTAGCGTTTGTCGCGCCAGGAAGTGTTGACCCAGGACCAATGAGCAGACTGCTGATGCCGACGCCGCCTTGCTTGAACTGATTGTTCGCGCTGACATTGATCGGAAGAGGAGCGTTGTCTACTGCGGGAGTACTTGTCGGTCCTTGGAATGGTGCTGCGAAAACTGTTACTGCACCAAATACGAGTGCGAGTACTGCGGCCTTCATTGATTTTGATAATAGGTTTTTCATAAACTCTTTTTTAAAAATTGCTAATAATTTTTTCTAATAATAATGTGTAACTTTTTTTTTGACTTCTTCAAGTATAGCAAGCGTAGGGAATCATATTGTGGATAATTAATTTTCGAAGAACTTGAAGAACCAGCTTCGACGAGGTGATTGCTCACAATCAGGATCAATTACCACCGTGTGTGTAACTTCTGGATATGATATGCCATTGCCATCTGTGTACATAAGCCTGAAAATTGTCTGAGTTGGATTTGTAACGTAGAACCAACCTGCTGCGAGCGGCTCTCTGTTTGGTGTGCCCCATGATGATGGGCCAGTTACAGTTCTTGTTCCATCCCAATCCATTTGTCCGCCATCGTTTGAAAGTGTTACGTTTCCATTACTTGTGCTTCCACCAGTAACTCTCCACGTAAGATCGAAACCAATACCTGCATTTTTGACACAAGTTGCTCCTTCGATTGTCACAACAGGAGTGAGTGTTGTTGGTGGGAGTGAAATTGCAGTTGCCGATGCGCTTATGTCTGTACCGTCTGAGGCACGCCTACATGTGACTGTATAAGTAGTAACTGCATTGGCTGCGCGATTAAGGTTGAGACTTGTTGCATTGCCTGTTGGATCAGCAACAGCTCCGGCTGGCCAATAGCTTGCGCCGACTGAAGACTTGCGGCATGAACCTGCCATAAGTCCGCCAGTTGATGTCCACTGGAGATCAACTGTTCTTATTTGCGGAACAATAACACTTGAACTATAAACACCATCACCGTTAAGAGAAATACCAAGGTTAAGATCTGCTGTATCTGGCGGAACATTTCTTACGGCAGTCACAGTGTTAGAGCGAACACCAGTTGAGCCTGTTGTGTCACACATTATTTGGTAGATAGTTGGAGATGTTGGAACGAGAACACCAAGTTCGTTTTGTCGGTATGTAGGAGCTGCAATGCCTGGCTTAATTTGGTTTGTTTCCCAGTTCATTGGTTCTGGCGTTGTATTTGAGATAGCAACACAGTTTGACCATACAGTTGAGTTGTTTGATGACCACTGAAGTTCTACTGTTTCGTTTGCATCGACTTGCACACTCGTTGTAAAGCCAGTTGTTGAGCCAGATACGCGACCGAGCAATGTTGGAGCGCCTGTCGGATCTGCTTTGACTATTGCAGTGACAACGTTTGACCATTTAGTTACACCGCCAATTGTACAGCTCATATAGTAATTAGTTTCAGCTGGGGCAACTTGGACACCCGCTTCAATAGTATTTGAAACTGGGGTTTTTGTTGTGCCTCCTTGAGACGGCAGTCTCCAGTTGAACACGCCGAGGTCTGAGTAGCCCTTACAGTTAGAAATCGGAGATGGACTCTTCCAGCTAATCGAAACAGTACCGCCGAGGTTTACTTGAACAGGAGCTGTGCCGAGTGGAGCACTGCTTGCGTCATCTTTGATCGAAAGGATGAGTTCGCCTGATGGCTGAACTACATCGACGCGAGTTCGAGGACAAGTATTTGCTGTTGTAGTCGGAGTAGATGTATTGCAGCCGACCATTGGGGTGTTTGCTGGATCGCCGGCATGATTGCCTGCGCGATCTTTACAGTCGAGGTAGTAGACAGTCGATGGGTTAAACGCGAAGACATTATTTTTTGTTCGGACTGTAGAAATCGGCAAGTTTGTTGAGCCAATTGCAGAGTTGTTCCAGTTTGTTACTTGGCCTTGGTCAGTAAATGCAGTACATGATGCGATTTGGTGCATTGGATCTGCGTCAGCATTAACCCAATAGTAGTCTATATTTGTATCGCCGCCTGCTTGTATGAGAAATGGATTTGCCGATTTCTACAGTCCGAACAAAAAATAATGTCTTCG
>DAORIR010000007.1:0-15500 GCA_035438605.1 Minisyncoccota bacterium | reverse complement strand
AAATCAGAAATATTTCTGTTGGAGACAAACTTTCAGGACGTCATGGAAACAAAGGTGTTATCTCAACAATTCTTCCAGAAGAAGATATGCCACACATGGCAGACGGTACTCCTATCGATGTGATCCTCACACCGCTCGGTGTTCCATCTCGTATGAACCTCGGTCAGATTTTGGAAATGCACCTTGGTATGGCCGCAAATACGCTCGGCTACCAAGCTATCGTTCCTCCATTCTCAGGCGCGACTGATGTCGAAATCAAGCAAGAACTCGTCAAAGCTGGCCTTCCGGAAAACGGCAAGGTTCCACTCATCGACGGACGAACAGGCGAACAGTTCGAACAGGACATCGCTATCGGCTACATGTACATCCTCAAGCTGCACCACATGGTTGAAGACAAGATTCACATGCGCTCAATCGGTCCGTACTCTCTCATTACGCAGCAGCCACTCGGCGGTAAAGCGCAAGGCGGCGGTCAGCGTTTCGGAGAAATGGAAGTCTGGGCACTCGAAGGTTATGGTGCTGCCTACACTCTCCGCGAAATGATCACAGTCAAATCTGACGATATAAAAGGTCGAACAGAAACCTTCAAATCAATCATCAAAGGCGAATCGATCAAAGAGCCAAATTCCCCAGCGTCGTTCCAAGTCATGTTGAACTACCTCCGCGGCCTCGCCCTCGATGTCGAACTCAAAAGTGATAAGCCTATTATCAGTAATGAGAATGAAGCATAAATAAATCTTTATGAAAACTCTAGATACAACAAATTTCGACTACATCACTCTCAAGATGGCATCACCAGATCGCATTCGCGAATGGAGCTATGGCGAAGTGACGAAGCCTGAAACAATCAACTACCGAACTGGTCGCTCAGAACGCGGCGGTCTTTTCGACGAACGCGTCTTCGGTCCTGAAAAGGATTACGAATGTTACTGCGGAAAGTACAAGCGCATCCGCTACGCAGGCATCGTCTGTGAAAAGTGCGGCGTTGAAGTTACTATGGCAGTCGTTCGACGCGAACGCATGGGCCACATCGAACTCGCTTCTCCAGTTGCGCACATCTGGTTCCTCCGCGGCGTGCCATCTCGCATGTCTATCCTCACTGGTATTCCGATTACTGATCTTGAAAAGGTTATCTACTTCGCCGGCTACATCGTTTCTAAAGTCTACGAAGATGAAAAGGCAACTGTTCTCAAAGATGTCGAAACAGAATTCAAGACGAAAATGAAGACTGCAAACGACGAAGAAACAAAGGAACGCTTGAAGGAACTTTTGCTCAATATCAAAAAAGAAATTGGCGAAATCCATGAAGGCAAAGTCTTGAACGAAATTTCATACCACCACTATTCGCTTAAGTACGGAACATGCTTCGAAGCAACAATCGGTGCTGAAGCAATCTTCAACCTCTTCAAAAACATCGACCTCAAGAAATTGCTCGAAAAATGCGAAGAGCGCGTTGAAAAGGCGAGTGCAGTCGAGCGCGAAAAGCTCCAGAAGAGAATTGGCCTTATTCGCTCAATGTACACAGCAAACCTCCGCCCAGAGTGGATGTTCATGACAGCAATTCCAGTTATTCCGCCAGCACTTCGCCCAATGGTTGCCCTCGAAGGCGGCCGCCACGCAACATCTGATGTCAACGACCTTTACCGACGCGTCATCAACCGAAACAATCGCTTGAAGAAGCTCAAGGAAATCGGCGCGCCTGACGTTATCTTGCGCAACGAAAAGCGTATCTTGCAGGAAGCTGTGGATGCACTCTTCGACAACTCAATCACATCACAAGGTGACTCTCAGGCTATGAGCCAGTCACAGCGCCGCGCCCTCAAGTCTCTTTCAGATAACCTTAAGTCAAAACAAGGTCTCTTCCGCCAGAACTTGCTCGGTAAGCGCGTCGACTACTCAGGCCGTTCAGTTATCGTCATCGGTCCGCAGCTCGCGCTCGACCAGTGCGGTCTTCCAAAGCACATGGCACTTGAACTTTTCCGACCATTCGTGATCGCGAAGCTCATCAAGTACGAACATGCCCACAACACAAAAGGCGCGAACCGACTCATTGAAGAAGGGGTGCCAGAAGTTTGGGCAATCCTCGAAGAAGTCATTGAAGGCAAGTACGTTCTCTTGAACCGTGCTCCTACTTTGCACCGCCTCGGTATTCAAGCTTTCCACCCGATCCTCATTGAAGGTAATGCTATCCAAGTTCACCCACTCGTTTGTTCTGCGTACAACGCTGACTTCGACGGCGACCAAATGGCTGTCTACGTTCCGCTTTCAGATGAAGCACAGAAAGAAGCTCGCGATCTCATGGCTTCAAACAAAAACCTTCTCAAGCCGCAAAACGGCGATCCGATCGTTTCTGTTAAGCTCCTCGATATTGCGCTCGGCTGCTACTGGATGACAAAATCTGTCGACGGCGAAAAGGGCGAAGGCAAGTACTTCGCGAGCCCGAACCAAGCAATCATCGCTTACGAATTCGGCGAAATTTCATTCCGCTCGAAGATCAAAGTGCTCGGCACAGAAAAAGAAAAGTATGCAGCTTACGGCGGCAAAGTTTTCGAAACATCTGTCGGACGACTTCTCTTCAACTCAATCCTTCCAGCAGACATGCCATTCCTCAACGAAGAAATGCCGCAGAAGCGCATCTCAGCACTCGTTGACGAAGTCATCTACCGCTACGGCATCGACGCAACTCCACCGATTCTCGACAAGATCAAGAACTTCGGCTACCGCTACATTACAAAGGCTGGTATTTCATGGGGCATCGACAACGTTAAAGTTCCTGAAGGCAAAAAAGCTATCATCGAACGCGGACGCAAAATGGAAGAAGAAGTATTTTCTCAGTTCAATGATGGTCTCCTCTCTCAAGATGAAAAGTACCGCAAGGTAATCGAAATCTGGGACGGCATCAAGCTTGAAGTCGAAAAACTCCTTCCAGCAACACTCGAAAAAAATGGCTCAGTTGAAGACATGCTCCGCTCTGGCGCCCGCGGTTCGGTTTCTAACCTTACTCAGATGGCCGGCATGAAGGGTCTCATCGTCAACACAGCTGGACGCACAATCGATTTCCCAATCGTTCCTTCATACAAGGAAGGCTTGTCTCCGATCGAATACTTCATTACAACTCACGGTGCACGTAAAGGTCTTGCCGACACGGCGCTCAACACAGCGCGCGCTGGTTACCTTACTCGCCGCCTCGTTGTTGCAGCTCAGGACGTTCGCATCACAGAAGTTGATTGCGGCACAAAAGAAGGACGCGTAGCAAAAGAAGATACAATTGCTGGCGTTATCATTCCTCTCTCTAAAAATATCCGCGGCCGCGTTCTCGCAGCTGACCTCAAAGATGAAAGCGGCACTATCCTCTACAAGGCTGGTACGCTCATTACAAAAGAAGACGCTATCAAGATTCAGGAAATCGGCGTCAAAGAAGCAATGGTCCGCTCTCCGCTCACATGTAAGACAATCTACGGACTTTGCCAGATGTGCTACGGTCTCGACCTCGGACGCAACCACTTGGTTGATCAGGGTGAAGCTGTCGGTATTATCGCAGCGCAAGCTATCGGTGAACCAGGTACGCAGCTCACGCTCCGAACCTTCCATGCCGGCGGTGTCGCAGGTGTCGACATTACGCAGGGTCTTCCACGTATCGAAGAAATCTTCGAACGTCGACGCCCTCATCGCGCCCTCGCTATTGTTGCTGAAACAGATGGCGAAGTTATGGAAATCCGACCAAACGGAAAAGAAAAGGTCATCGTCATTCTCTCAGATGTTCAGGTTGGCAAATCAAATACGATCGAATACACAGCTGGTGCACATCGAACAGTCCTCGTTAAGGTTGGCGAAAAGGTAACAGCAGGCCAGATTTTGACAGATGGTTCTGCTGACATCACTGATATCTTCAACTTTGGCGGCAAGGATCTCGCTGAAAAATACATCATCGACGAAATCATGAAAGTGTACGAACTTCAGGGTGCTTCGATTTCGAAAAAGCATATCGAAATCATCATTCGCCAGATGTTCTCGCGCCGCAAGATCAAGCAGCCAGGCGATACAACATTCTCTCCAGGCGAAGTTGTCGAAAACATTGAACTCGTTGAAGAAAACCGCAAGATGAAAGAAGCTGGCCTCGAAGAAGCTAAGGGCGACATGATCGTTCTCGGTATCACTGAAGCTTCTCTCAATACGCAAAGCTGGCTCGCTGCTGCGTCCTTCCAAAATACAAACCGCGTCCTCATCGCTAACGCCGTTAAGGGCGGCGAAGACAGACTCCGCGGTCTCATGGAAAACGTCATCATCGGCCGCCTCATTCCTGCAGGTACTGGCTTCAAAGGCAAGACAGAAGGAAAGAAGAAGTAATCTTCAGCAAAACTTAATATTAAATTGGTATTGTAAAAGGTTATCCTATGAGCACTCCCGTAGAGCAAATTAAAGAAAAGCTCTCCATTGTTGACGTGGTTTCTTCGTACGTCAAACTTGAAAAAGCGGGAAATAATTTCAAGGCAAAATGTCCGTTCCACAACGAGCGAACGCCATCATTCCTTCTGTCGCCAGCGCGAGACAGCTACCACTGTTTCGGCTGCGGCAAAGGCGGCGACATCTTCAGTTTTGTGCAGGATATTGAAGGCTTGGATTTTCCGGCAACGCTTCGGCTTTTGGCTGAACGCGCTGGTGTCACGCTCGACGCACGCGCAAAACGCGATGGTGGCGAGAAGGCAATGCTCTATGATGTTCTCGAAGCGACAACTAAGTTCTACGAAGGCGAACTCCGGAAATCTCCGGTTGCGATTGAGTACTTAAAGTCTCGCGGCATATCTGGTGCGACTGCAAAAACATTTCGCATCGGCTTTGCGCCAGACGGCTGGGAAAATCTCGTGAACCATCTTCGCCAAAAAGGTTGGCAGCTCGGCCTCATAGAAAAAGCCGGATTGTCGATCAAAGGCAAAAGCAATCCATACGATCGCTTCCGCAATAGAATAATGTTTCCGATTTCTTCAACTCAAGGAAAGCCTATCGCATTCACTGGGCGCATTCTTCCGGGTGGCGACGATCAGATGGGGAAGTACGTCAACTCTCCGGAGACGACGATGTACCACAAGTCATCTGTTCTCTACGGACTCGATCTCGCAAAGTCAGCGATCTTGCGCGAGGGCAAAGTCATTATTGTTGAAGGCCAGATGGATGCAGTTATGATCCATCAAGCTGGCAATCACAATGTCGTTGCCGTTTCTGGAACTGCGCTCACAGAAGAGCATTTGCAATTGCTCAAGCGCTTCACTGATCAGCTCATCTTTTGTTTCGACAATGATGCAGCAGGGCAGGCAGCACTTAGGAAAGCTGCACTCTTGTCGTTTGAGCTTGGCCTCGAAGCGAAAGCCGTGACGCTCGTCGAGACAGACGGCAAGAAAGCAAAAGATCCGGCAGATGTCATTCAAGAAAATCCTGAAGTCTGGAAAGAAGCTCTCGCAAATGCTAAGTCAGTCATCGACTACTTGATGCTTGCGGCGAAGCGCGCAAGCGATTCTCCAAGAGATCAGATCAAGAAAGCAAAAGAAGAAGTTCTGCCGCTCATTGCCGCTCTTCCGGGCAATATGGAACAGTCATACTACATGAAGCGCGTTGCCGATTTGTTCGACATTCCAGAAGCTGCCGTTCGCGATGATCTAAAAAAACTCATGCCGAAGCCGGCGACCAGTGCGTACGGCAGCGGAACATACGGAAATAATCAATACGGTTCACTGGATAGAAATCAAAACAGCAGTCCTGATCAGCAAAACGAATCGCCGCCAATCTTGAAAGTTCGTTCAGCAAAAGAATCAGCCGCCGAGCGAATTGTGGGTTTCGAAAAAGTATTCCGTGATAAAGTTAACTTTGAGGAGATACGGAAAGGATTTGTCGAAGCCATGGGTGTGCCGCTCGAATCGTTTGCCGCATCGATTTCCTCGGAAAGGATGCCCGCACTCGAGCTCGAAGCCGAACTCTACTATGGCGGCAGCGACATTCTCGACAAGATTGCATCAGAACTGATATCAACTTTGCTCCTTGCCCACTACGAAGAACTGCTTGCAGATGTTCTGCGAAAAATGCGCGAAGCCGAAATACGAAAAGCCGGAAGCGAAGCCTTAACACTGCATACTGAATCAAAAAGATTAGGAGATATTATTTACAAGATCAAGCATAATCGTCAATTGACGGAGCTCTCATAAGCGAAGCAATAACTATATGAAAAAAATGGCTAAGAAAACAATCAAAAAAGCGACCAAAGCTTCCGGGAAGAAAAAGCCCGCACCAAAAGCAAAGAAGGTCGTCAAAAAAGTTGTCAAAAAAACTGCCGCAAAGCCTGCGAAAAAAGCTGCACCAAAAGCCGCTAAAAAGGCAGCGCCAAAAACAAGCTCGCCGAAAGCTGCCAAGAAAGTTGTTGTCAAAGAAGGCAAGCTTTCTGCTTCAGAAAAAAAGGGCAAAGCACTCGACGTCAAAGCTGACGAACTTGTCGTCAAAGGCAAGAAGCGCGGCTTCATTACATATGATGAGATCTTGAAAGTATTTCCCGATATCGAGAACAATATTATGTTCCTCGATAAGCTTTACGATAAGTTCTCAGTTGCTGGCATCGACGTTCTCGAAGGCGGCAACTTGCTCGATGTCGACGGTATCGACCTCGTGCCAGGCAAAACAGGACGCGAAGCTGCTGCCTACGACTCTATTCAGATTTACTTGAAAGAAATCGGCCAGTATCCGCTTCTTGTCGCAGCAGAAGAACGCGAGCTCGCTCGCCGAATCGAAGCAGGGGATAAGGAAGCTAAAAACTTGCTTGCTCGTGC
Source organism: Minisyncoccota bacterium (assembly GCA_035438605.1). Classification (GTDB taxonomy): domain Bacteria; phylum Patescibacteriota; class Minisyncoccia; order Phycocordibacterales; family UBA9973; genus JAGOSA01. The sequence continues at coordinate 8,691 of DAORIR010000007.1, read as the reverse complement.
GAACCTTCGTCTCGTCGTCTCGCTTGCGAAAAAGTATGTCGGACGCTCGCCTGACCTTACTCTTCTCGACTTGATTCAGGAAGGTAACCTCGGCTTGTTCAAAGCTGTTGAGAAATTCGATTACCACAAGGGTTTCAAATTCTCGACGTACGCAACATGGTGGATTCGCCAGTCTATTACTCGCGCACTTGCCGACCAATCTCGCACAATCCGTATTCCGGTGCACATGGTGGAAACCATTTCTAAATACAAACAAGTTTCCCGCCGTTTGGCGCAAGACCTCGGCCGCGATCCGCTTCCAGAAGAAATCGCAACTGAAATGGGAATCGAAGTTGAAAAAGTGCACGTGATTGAAAACATCAACCAAGACACACGCTCGCTCGAAGCTCCGGTTGGTGATGATGATGAAAAGTCGACACTCGGCGAATTTATTCCAGACGATAAAATTCTCCGCCCAGACCAAGAAACATCTCGTTCCATTCTCCAAGACCAGATTCGCGAAGCCCTCAACGATCTCTCGCCAAAGGAACGCAGAATTTTGGAAATGAGATACGGCTTGCTCGATGGCGTGCAGCACACGCTCGAAGAAGTTGGCGCTGAATTCGGCGTCACACGCGAACGTATCCGCCAGATCGAAGCGAAGGTCCACGAGAAGCTCCGCCAGAACGAAAAGGTTGCGAGACTCAGAAACTACTTCGATTAAGCTACACATTAATACAATATAAAAATACCCTTATTTTATAAGGGTATTTTTATATTTTCTTAAGTATTAATTAATGTTATGTCGTTTAGTCCGCCTTCAGCCACAAATCAGTTTTCGCCTTCAAAGTATTGTAGTCAACAGCGCCGCTCACTTCCTCAACTTCTTTGCCATTCACAATGATGCGAGAATTTGGCGTGCCAATCGGGCCATGTCCGTTAGCTTCAGCAAGAGCTTCTTGAGCAGCAATCTTAGGCAAGTATTTGTCGCTCGCCAAGCACGCTTCAAATGCCGCGCGATCGAGTCCGAGATCTTTCGCAATCAAAGGCAAAAGAGAAGGCGACAGTGAATCGTTCGACGATGTCACTTCAAAAATTTTATCGGCATATTTCCAGAAGCCAATTTCGCCCTGTTGCTCATATGCGCATTCAGTTGCGACTGCTTCTTTGCGAGCTCGCTCGTGAAGCTGGTCGATAGGGTAGTGTCGGAGAACCCAGCCGATCTGGCCGTTGCTTTCATAGACAAGCTTCTGGAGCGTAGGATGAAATAATTTGCAGTAAGGACATTCAAAATCTGTATATTCAACAATAATCACTTTTGCATCAGGATTGCCGCAGTAGTGTTCGCCCTCCGCGAATCCTGGGACGTTTGGCGCAGGAGTTTTGCCTTCAGTTCCAGGCCACGTAGTTTGGCAGAACGTCTCAAACGTAGTTGAGTCATCCGCCGGAACAATCGGCGCAATTCCTGTAGTAAGTGACGTGAGAGCGGATGCGCCAAGTGTGTCATCAGAAGCAACTTTTGCTGTAGGTTTGTAAAGCGCAGCAATTAAGACGCCGACGACAACGAGAAAAATGAATAAAGGAATGATATTTCGCTTTTGTGGCTGATTTTGTGGTTGTTCCATGCGCTGAATTATACCATTGCGATAAGGTTTGCCGAAAACTTCTCCCCATTGAGAAAAAGCCCCTTTTGTGGTATATTGGTGTCGATCATGCAAATCCAGGAAATCGTCTTTTACGGCCTCTCCTTTCTGTCTATCTACGTCCAAATCTTCTTGTTAATCACCTTCATCGAGCGCAGAAAGGAAATCAAATACCGAACAGGTCCAATCGACCTCAAAAACTACCCGTCTGTGACGGTTATTGTGCCTTGCTGGAATGAAGAAGCGACAATCGGCGGCACGATCGAATCGCTCCTCGCCCTCGACTATCCAAAAGAGAAAGTAAACATTATTCTCGTCGACGACGGCTCAACTGACAATACATGGCACGTAATGCAGCACTACATCGGCAATCCGCAAATCACTGCCTTCACAAAAGAAAATGGCGGCAAGCATACGGCTATGAACCTCGGCATTTCAAAAACGACTACAGACTTTGTCGGCTGCCTCGACGCAGACTCATTTGTTGATCCGCAGGCGCTCAAGCGCATCATGACATATTTCGATAACCCAGAAGTCATGGCTGTTGCTCCGGCGATCATTGTCACAAAGCCAAAAAATCTCATTCAGCGCATCCAAAAGATCGAATACCACTGGGCAATCTACACAAAGAAAATGCTCGGCCTCAACAATGCCATCCACGTGGCGCCGGGACCTTTTTCTATATTCCGCACGCAGGTTTTTGCTAAAATCGGCAACTTCCGCGCAGCGCACAATACTGAAGACATGGAAATCGCTTACCGCATGCAGGCAAACCACATGAAGATCGAACATGCGAACGATGCCTTCGTATACACTGTCACTCCAAACACAGTCAAGAAACTCTACAAGCAGCGCCTTCGCTGGATCTACGGCTTCATCCAAAATACGATCGACTACCGCCATCTCCTTTTCAAAAAAGAGTTCGGCAATTTTGCTTTCTTCACTGTGCCGTCCGGCGTGCTCTCGGTCATTTCTGTCTGTTTCATTTTCTTCTTCTCGATCTACAAGCTCTTCAGCTTCATTGTTGAGCAGACAATCAAGGTTTCGACTGTTGGCATTTCTTTCTCTTGGCCGGCGCACCTTTTCGATCCTTTCTATATCAATACGCAGGCCATGAATATTATTGTCATTACGCTCTATAGCACTGTCATCCTCGCTATGCTCATAGGCAGCCGCATGGCGGAAGGACGGCCGAAGTTCTCCCTCAATTACCTCTGGTTTTTCGCCATATACAGCGTTATCGCGCCGCTGTGGCTCTTAAAAGCTGTCTATAACACCATATTTGCCAAAAAGACGGCATGGAGGTAAGGTAAGAGTCTATGGATTGGAAAAAATACCTCATCGTCTTCATAATTACACTCGGCGTCTTCGGGACGGCGCTTTATATTTCTAACTCGCTCAATAACAAGAAATTGACAGATCTTCGATCTATCGAGGATAAGCTTTCTATCGACATTTTGTCATCAGAAGTCCAGTATTCGCTCCTTGAAGAGCTCTCATGCAAAGAAGTCACTACTTCAGTCCTTTCAGACGAGCTCACATCTCTTGCCGACAAGATCGCTTTCACTGAGCAGAATTTTGGATCGGGAAGCGATCAAATCAAGCAGCTCAAGCAGTCGTACTCTTTGCTCGAAATCAAAGACTATTTGCTCATGAAAAAGATCAGCGAGCGCTGCGGCAAGAAGAGCGTTTTCGTCCTCTATTTCTATGCAAATGAAGATACTTGCCCTGACTGTGTCCGCCAAGGATATATCCTTACAGAGCTCCATGACGCCTACCCTGAGCTTCGTGTCTACTCATTCGACTACAACCTCGATCTCTCCGCAATCCGCACGCTCATCTCGATTTACAAGGTTCCAAGCGAGCTTCCAGCCTTGATCATCAACGGCAAAGTCTATGCTGGCCTCCAGACCAAAGAACAGATCGAAGATGTCCTCAAGCTCAACCTCGATACGAAGGCACCTGCAGCGAAGAAAGCCACAACTCCAGCAGCCACAGTTCCGGCGGAGTAATATAAAACATGTATAAAAATTAAAAGGCCTTAGTATACTAAGGCCTTTTTTTGTTCCGCCGCAGGCTGTTGTTAGCTGAGGCACGGCTCTTCTTCGAACAGGTTGACGACCTGAAACTTGCTCATTTCAGGATAACGGAGCATCTTTCTCCAAAACTTTCCATCGCACTCACGGGCGAAAATCATATCGACAATTTCTTCATCTGTGGTTACCTTAAACCACTTTTGGTTCTCGATTTCAACTTCGATTTTTTCTGAATCCCACAAATGGTATCCAGAGAAAAATCTCATATTGCTGTCGTTTGTCTGATTGCTAAGAATAAGCTCTTCAAATTCCTCAATCTTATTGCTGCCAAAAATGCCTGGAGCAATTTCGCGAGAATCTGCAATAAACGATGAGTCAAAACGATGAAGTATTGTAATAATATTTCGTCTTTCTAGTCCTCCTGTGTAAACAGGAAATTTTGCAAGCACCGATTTAGTTTCGTCGATTTGTTCCAAATAGATGTCCGATAACTTGTTAATCACTATGCCGATTACGCCGTCTTCTTTGTCATACTCAGTTACAAGTATGGCAGATCGGCTAAATAGGCCATGATGCTTTAAGGGTTCCGCTATTAAAAGATCCCCAGCTTTAAGTAGTACATTTCTGCTCTTTCCCATATTATCCTTTTTAAATAGTTCAATTTCTACACTACAACTCTTCATCTATTGTGTCAAAAGAAAAAATCCCGTGAAGGGGATTTTTTCTTGTGTATTTTTTTGGAGCCGGAAGAGGGATTCGAACCCACGACCTTCAATTTACAAAATTGTTGCTCTACCAACTGAGCTATTCCGGCATTGCCGGCTTGTTTTGCAACTTGCCGGTTCGTCCCTTTCGGGACTAAAAGACTATACATTATTTACTCTTGAGATTCAACTGGCATTTCCACTGGTTCTTCTGGGGTCGGTTTGGGAACTTTTGCAGCTCTCGGCTTGCGAACTCTGGCGATTGCTGACATCGCAGCGCCTTCTTCTTTCTTGATCCGTTCCCTGAGGCGCTTTGTCTTTTCCTTATACTCTGTAATCGTTGCGAGGAAGAATGAGCTTGTTGTCCGATCTCCAATCTCAGGATGCTCATAGAGGACATTGTGCATTTTCGGAAAATGATTTTTGAGCATTCTCTTCCATTGCTTCTCGATGAGCAGCCAAGCTTTGGTGAACGTCAGCAAAATGATGTGTACTCCTTCCTTGCTTATTTCCATAATGAACTTTCTGATCCTGTGCGGATGAGGAGTTGCATCCAAGATAAAAGGCTTCTCCGGCGCTTGCGGCAGGCCGCGGATAGCGATTGCTTTGCGGATAACCATGACGAGCATGGCTACCACACAGAAGATGAAGACAGTTATAAGGAGAGATAACATATTGCTTAAGTAAAAATTAGACGAGCGAAAGGGAAGTGTAGTTTACGAGCTCAGCGCCACCAGACTTGAGGACGTCGCTGATTTTCTTGTCAGTATCTTTGAAGAATGGCTGATCCATGAGCGTTCGTTCCTTGAAGTACGCATCGATCTTTCCAGCGAGGATTTTTTCCTGAATGTCAGCAGGCTTCGATGTATCAACTTCTTTTGCAGCAATTTCTTTGAACTGAGCAACAGTTTCAGCTGGAACTTCTTCGCGAGTCTTGTATTCAGGCTTCATTGCTGAGATGTGCATAGCAATATCTTTTGCAAGAGCTTCGTCTCCGCCTTTGATCTCGACGATTGTGCCGAGCTTTCCGTCGTGGACGTAGAGGCCGAGATTGTTTGCAGATTCAACTTCAGTGACAGTACCGAGCTTGATGTTTTCGCCGATCTTCTGGATCACTGGCGCAATCATTTCAGGCGCGGCAGCTTCCATAGCAGCCTTGCCTTCGTTCCAAGCTTTCTCGAGGAGAGCTTTGGCGAGGGCGATGAAGTCGTCGTTCTTGCCGACGAAGTCAGTTTCGCAGTTGAGCGTGAGGGCAATAGCTTTATTGCCTTCTTTCTTTGCAACGATAAGTCCAGCAGATGCTTCGCGGTCGCCTTTCTTTGCGGCTGCAACACCTGACTGCTTCTTGAGGATCATGATCGCTTTTTCCATGTCGCCGGCCGCTTCTTCGAGGGCTTTGCGGCACTGCATGACTGAGATGCCTGTGCGATCTCGTAATTCTTTAACTTGCTCTGTAGTTATTGTAGACATAATGAACAAAAAATAAATTAATTAAGCTTGAGTTGTAATTGTACCACTTTTGATGCCAGCTTCGATCTCTTCGATGAGGTAAGTAATTGAAGATCGAGATGCATCGTTGCCCATGATTGGGTAGTCGAGGCCTTTGATATTGTTGTCAGTGTTTGTGATTGCAACAACCGGAATGCGCGCAACGCGAGCTTCCTTAACTGCAATGTCTTCTTCTTTTGCGTCAACGAGAACGATTGCATCCGGAAGCTTTGTCATGCCGATGAGGCCTGAGAAAAGCTTAGTCATTTTTGCAATGTCGATGTCGATCATGAGGCGTTCCTTCTTTGTGTACATATCGAGTTCGCCGCGCTCTTTCTTGCCGCGGAGCTCTTCGAGCTTTGCTGTGCGCTTCTTGATTTCGCTCCAGTTAGTAAGAATACCGCCAACCCAGCGTTCGACGATGAATGGCATGCCGAGAGTCGAAGCGACGCGCTCTACTGTTGCGCGAGCTTCAGGCTTTGTTCCGACGAAAAGAATGACGCCGCCTTTTGCTGCAACTGATGCAACAAATTCCTTGGCAGCGATGAGCTGTTCCTGTGTGTGTTCGACATTGATAATATCCGTACCGTTTTTAGTAGTAAGGATGTAGTTTTTGACCGACGGGTGTCGGCGTGTACGGCTGTAGCCGTAGTGCGCGCCAGCCGAGAAAAGCTTCTCGATAACTGGTTCGATGGTTGTGTTTTCCATAATTATTGATTTAACAGGCGGTTCTTGGGGGAAGGGCAGTAACCCTTCGCTTGACCCTAGTGGTCCGCCTTGCTTCCTGGTAATTTGTCCTCATTTGAAAGTTCAATTGAGGAAAGTAAAACCAATGGTTTCGACACCATCGGCTTCGGGCAAACTATAGCAGACATATGGCTGTAAGACAATGGCCTACTCATACGGCACCATTTGACAGGAGGAAAGACTAAAAGTTGACATAAACGAGAAAAATAGATAATATAAAGGCACGTTCTTATCGATCTCACGTCCTTTACAACCCTCGCAGCTGCGAAGGGCTTGTTTTGTTTTTGTTTTCGATAAAACCCTTACATACCAATGAAAATCAGCGTCCTCATCCCATGTCACAATGAAGAGAAGTCAATCCACGCTTGCGTGGAATCTTGTCTATCTCAGACACGGCCGTTTGACCAGATCTTGGTCATCAATGATGGATCAACTGACAGAAGCGGAGAAATCTTGGCGTTATTTGGAGACAAGATCGACGTTTTGACAATCGAAAAGGCGACTGGCAACAAAAGCCGCGCTCAGGAAAAAGGCTTGCCACTTGTTACTGGCGATATTTTCATTGCTACTGACGGCGACACTAGACTCAATTCAGGATTTGCAGCTGCTATGGAAAAAGCATTTCAGGACGAAACAGTCGTCGCTGTTTCGGGCATCGTCAAAAGCTTGCCGTACAATTGGCTGACTGCTGTTCGCGCATTTGAATACATTATCGCTCACTACTTCCACAAGCTTGCGCAGAGCTACCTCGATTACATTTTCGTCATCTCGGGCGCGGCTGGCGCTTTCCGCACAAAAGTATTTCGCGACTACTTGCCATTTGAGCACGACACGCTTACTGAAGATCTCGACATTACCTACAAGCTCCACAAGCTTGGGTTCAAGATCGCCTACACTCTTGATGCAATTTCGTATACGCAAGATCCAATCAGTTTGCCTGAATACAAGAATCAGATGCGACGCTGGTATGGCGGCGGCTGGCAAAGCCTCAAGAAGCACTTCCGTGTCATTATCTCAAGCCCAAACCGCGCGCTCGAAATGTCTCTCATATATATTGAAGGAATACTTTTCTCTCTTTTCCTTTTTGTCTTGCCGCTCGTCAATCTCCGACTTGCAATTTTGTTCTTGCTTGGTAATATCGCATTTAATATGATTTTCGCTATAGCTGCCTCTATGAAGGAGAAGCGCTACGATATTCTGTACGTACCGTTCATTTACCCTTTCATGATTTACGTCAACGCTTTTGTTTTCTTGGAGCAGGGAATAAGAGAGGTCGTCCTTAATAGAAAAAATCTTGTTTGGTTCCATCCAAAGCGAGTAAACATCTAATTATATGACACCTCCAACAGGCCTCACGTTCGTCATACACGCACTCATCGTCATTGTCCGAAAGATTTTGGCATTGTTCGGCTTTGATAATGTGTCTGCCGCAAACACTGTTTCTGAAGGGCAAAATCTTCGCGGCAAAAAGCATGTCCGTAAGCAAGCTTTCTTTTCAGTTATCGTCATCTTGCTCGTCGGCGTTTATATGGGATGGATTATTGTGATGTTTGTCGGCCGAGCGATCGATGACAAGTATGCAAACTGGAAAGTTGCAGACAAGACCGCGCATTCAATCAGTGCTGCGATCCAAGCCATCAAGCTGCCTGCTCCGCCCGCACCAATCGAGGCCGCCAAGGCAACCAAGGTTTCAGAAGATCTCTACATTCCGTACCGATTCTTTTCAGATAGAGCAAGTCCGTACATCAGCTTGTATACGCAGCAGTTCCACCTTTCGTCTAAACATTAGCCATTCATTATTCATTCGTTAATTATTATTGCAATTAGTATTACAAACACATTTATGAACAAGAACATTTTTACAAAAACATTCATTGTCGCCTCGCTCGCAGTTTTCGTGCTCGCAGCAGGTATTTTTTCAGCTAAAGCTATTGGCCCGAATCTCATAGCAAATCCCGGTTTTGAAGACCTGACTGCAGAAAATACTCCTGCTCATTGGGCAACAGGCGGCTTCGGCAACAATGACCGCGCTGTGACGCACGAAACACTTGACGACCTGACGAAGGCCGGCAAAGTAGCAATCACGTTGTACAC
>DAORIR010000006.1:0-15844 GCA_035438605.1 Minisyncoccota bacterium | reverse complement strand
GCCATAATGGCAGCGGGTTTTTCTGATCTTTTAGAATAAAAAACCATTCTTTCCAGAGAGTTCAAATGATTTGTCTCTAGCGTACAGTAGGCCTTTTACAACTTCCAACTCCAGAAGTTCTGCGAGTTTAATGATATTGCCAAGCAGGGATTTCTGCTCGGCATCTTTTTCGTGCAGATGCTTCATCTTGGCTATACCGAAAATGAATGCTCCTCCGATTGGACTCATGCTGTCAATAATTGAGCAGCACACAGCTGGCCTGTCTTCGTGTGAGTAGTCGGAAGCTCTATTGATAATTTCGTCGAGCGCGCTGAAAGGGTCTTTTGCATTCTCGAGCGATTTGAGGAATTCGGGCGAATGATTTTTCTTGAATGATTCGTGTCTTTGGAGGTTTTCGTCTTGTTCCATTTGTAGTTTGTATTAAGAGTTTATGAAATGACAGATATCTATTATTGGAGATAATACATATGAATATGTATATTGTCAAATATCGTAACATGTGCAATACTCACTGCAATTCGAAGACTGTTATTTAAATAACAAAATAAATATATCTCAAACCAAAAAACCACAAAAACTATGGCTCCACATTCCAACCTCACTCCCACCGAATTGCTCGACAAAAAAGGCCGCAACTATCTCAGCGGACGATTCAATGAATTCTTTAGAGTCAATAAAGGTTCCATTGATTTCAGCAAGCTCGTTCCTGACCACATTTGCTACCGGTGCGACTCGCACGAATCGTATAAAGTGCTCTTTGCTGATCTCCGCAAAAAAGCCATACTTCGCAGCATAGGCGAAGTAAATGGACGCGAGATTTCTATCTTTGAATTGCCATTCCGATTCGAAACAGATTGTGGCGACATTAAGCTGCTTGAGCTCTGCGACCAGAAACTCGACAATTCGCAGATCGAAGGATTCGAGCACATTGAATTTGCCGTTGCCGATAAGCGCGACTATTGGATTATCCAAGGCCAATTCCAAAAGCTCTACAAAGACATGGTTGAAAAGCAATCGAACGAGCGCACGACATTTGAAGTGAAGCTTGCAACCGACATGACATTTATTGTCGAGCTTGAGCCGATTATGGAAACCATTGCGCGACGCGAAAGGTTAGCGGAAAAAAAGTAAACAAAAAACAAAACCCAAAAAAGAAAACAGAAAGCAGCACTACTCCGTGCTGCTTTTCTTTTGCTGTGCCTGCTCACAAATAATGTATACTTAATATATGAAGAAAAAACACACTATCGTTATTGCAGTCATTATTATTGCACTCGTGGCGGTTGGGCTCATCTTTGCAAGCCTAAGGACAAAACTAACCACTGGTCCAAAAGACGACACGGATACAGTTGATGTGGTCGATGACACTGACACTGATACAGACGACAGCGGAACAGACTCTACTGTTCCAATGCAGAAGTATACTGATACTGCCCATGATTTTTCATTTCTCTATCCAACTTCTACAGCAGTCGAAACAAATACTGGCTTGTCGTGGCGGAATAACGTATCGAGTGTTGGCACAGGGCTTGCTCTCGTAAATATTCCAGCTTCATTTCAGTCTGGTACAAACCTCGCTAGTTCACGGTTTACAGTTGGCATGAGTAGCGACGGCGAAGCGCTCTTCGATTGTCTCATCGCAACCAACGGCGAAAGTGCAGCTGGCGTTGTTGCAATCAACGGGGAATCATTCAATGTCTTTACTCTCGGCGATGCGGGAGCCGGCAACTACTATGACACGACTAGCTACAGGACAATTAGAGGAGATGCTTGCTTTGCTGTCGAATACACAATTCACTCGACAAGCCTCGGTGCATACGATCCAGGTACAGTCAAAGCCTTTGATAAGGCAAAGATCACTGCAATGTTCGAAAAGATGGCGCGGTCGTTTGCGTTTTTGTCTCAGTAGTAATTCAGAAAAATGCATATCCATGTGCAATAAAAAACCGCTCCAGAAATGAAGCGGTTTTTTTTGAGGACAATTACTGTGCAACGATTCCTGCCATGTGCAGAAGGACAAGGAGTATGCCGATCGAAATAAAGAAAAGTCCAAGTCCGACGGGCGAGCCCCATGAGAACCAAGAACCCCAGCTGCGCCAATTGCGCGTCATGAATTCGTGGTAATCCATGTCTGGATCTTTTTTGTGGTTATCCATATATATGTTTTGGTTGATAAACGACCTGCTCTACTTGTCGAGTTGCTATTGCCTTCCATTGTTTGTGCACCGAGCCGTGCATGGTTGAGGAATACACTATAGTAGCATAAGATATAGATATGAGAAAAATAAAGTATGTGCCGCAGTTAGTCGCAGCAATAATAATTTCAGAACTTGCGGGGGTGATTGGTTCACTGTTTACGACAACTGCAATCAATGGCTGGTACACGCTTCTTGTTCGTCCATCGTTCGCTCCGCCCAATTGGGTATTCGGCCCAGTCTGGACAACACTTTTTGTTTTGATGGGTATCGCATCGTTCCTCGTTTGGCGCAAAGGCAAAACAGAAGCGCTGCAACGAGGCGGCGTATTTCCAAAGCGCGCTCGCACTGCGCTGACGCTATTTGGCATTCAGCTCGTACTCAACACATTATGGTCGATTATCTTTTTCGGCTCGGAAAATCTTGGCGGCGCATTCGTTGAAATTATTTTCCTCTGGATTGCAATCGTCGCAACCATCGTCGCATTCTACAGAATCTCTAAGCCTGCAGCATACTTGCTCTTGCCGTACATCGCGTGGGTAACATTTGCGGCGTACCTCAATTACGCATTCTGGCAGCTCAACTAAAATGAAAAGCACTTTTTGCGTTTACATTCTCAAATGTGCCGACGACACATTGTATGTCGGAAGCACCAACGATCTCGTCCGGCGCTTGCATCAGCACAACAATGCCAAAGCTGGGGCCCACTACACAAAAATCCGTAGGCCTGTTGCTATCGTCTATAGCGAAAAATGCAAAACGTTTGGTGAATCGCGCAGCCGCGAAGCTGCAATCAAGCGATTGACCCGAGCAAAGAAAATGGAGCTTGTTATTTCAGCGCAACACCGCTATGCTTAGTATAGGCCGCAATCGTTATTGATTAATCTAAAGAAAATATATGTTGTTCATCATTGGATTACTACTTGGAGCAGTGATGGTCGTTTTTGTTTTGCAGAATACAGCGCCAGTTTCAGTCGCATTTTTTGGCTGGGACTATGACGGCAGCTTGGCACTCTTCCTCCTCATCTCAATCGTCGGCGGCATGCTCGTCAGCGCGCTCATTTCGCTTCCTGAAATTATCAGCAAAAACTTCCGCCTATCTAAGCTTACAAAGCACAACCGCGAACTCGCCAACGAACTTGAAGACCACAAGCAAAAGCTCGCCGAAACTGAAATCAAGCTCGCTGAGACGCCAACAATTATCAAAGAGACGACTATTATTGAAGAACGCCCATAAGTTATGGCTAAAAATACACGCATTGTCATTATTATTCTCTTGCTCGTTTTGGTTGGTTCTTATGCAATGAAGCGCGCGAACAGAATTGTGCCGGCAGATGATCAGGGAAATGAACAGCCAATCATACAGGAGCCAGTTGAGCAGACAGACGAAATCACAATTACAAAAAAAGAAATTAAAGAAGACAATTTCTCTGGCAGCATGCCTGAGATCACCGGCAAATCAGCGCTCGCAGCAAATGCTCGCGCGTATGTCGAAAAAACAATTGCTGATTTCCGCGAGCGAGCAAACCTTGAAGTGCCAGATCTCCGCAAAGAGTTTGGCGATCTTCCGCCCGCAAGCTACACAATCGATCTCGAAGCTACGCACATTGTCGGAAGCGTAACCGAGTCCATTCTCATTAACGAATATGTCTACACCGGCGGCGCAAATGGCATGAGCCTCTACACTGCATTTACTGTCGAAAAAGCGACAGATACAATTCTTGCGCTCAAAGACGTCATCATTGCCGAGAAGCAAAAAGCATTTGCAGATTTGGTAAAGAAGCGATTGCTCGCAGCAGGGAAGGCAGGAACGCTTTCAATTTTTCCTGAAGACGTGAACAAGCTCAGCTTTGAGTCGTTCACTGATTTTGCTTTTGACGAAACATCGCTCATTCTCTACTTCGATAAGTATGCAATCAGCCCTGGCGCACAGGGTCCTATTGCCTACAAAATTCCGACAACAGATCTCAGGGCGTACCTCTCAATTCAGTAAGAGGGTATTGACTTTATTATAATAAAGTAGTTTAATACGCATATGACATATTTTATTTTGGGAGCAATACTCCTCATCATTCTTATTAGCCTCAAGCAGGTCAACCAGTATGAGCGCGGCCTCAAATTTACTATGGGTCGCTTTAGCGGCATGCTCAATCCGGGCTGGCGCATTGTCATTCCGATTTTCCAGAGCTTCCGCAAAGTCGACATTCGCGTCAAAGCAGTCGACGTGCCAGACCAGAAGGCAATTACTCGCGACAACGTTTCAGTGACTGTTAACGCTGTCATCTACTACAAAGTCCAGTCAGCCGAAAAGGCAATAATCGAAGTTGAAGATTTCCGCTACGCAATTTCTCAGTACGCGCAGACAACAATGCGAAACATTGTCGGCGAAGTCTCGCTCGATGAACTTTTGGCAAACAGAGAGAAGCTCGCTGAGCGCATTCGCGAAATCGTCGACATCGAAACAGATGCTTGGGGACTCAAAGTCAGCAACGTTGAGCTCAAAGACATTAGCTTGCCGTCAGACATGGAGCGCACGATCGGCAAACAGGCTGAAGCAGAACGCGAGAAGCGCGCTGTCATCATCAATTCAGAAGGCGAACTTGCTGCGGCCAATAACATGGCTGAAGCTGCGCGAATCCTTGCTGCAACTCCAGGAGCACTTCACCTCCGCACGCTGCAGTCGATCAATGATATTTCATCTGATCAATCAAACACTGTCGTCTTCACTATTCCGCTCGAAATACTTAAAGCCTTTGAAGGGTTCAAGAAGAATCAGTAGGAAATTAAAAAAGAAATTAAAATAAAAAACTCCCGAAAAGGAGTTTTTTATCTTGTGCGGTTCTGTGTGCTAGTTGCGCGATGTGCTCACAGAAGAGCCGTTATGCGTTTTGACATCATCAATATCAGCTTTGCCGTACTGTTCGATCTTGCTTGCATTCATCGCTTCAGCTTTGAGGCTGTCAGTTGCATTAACTTCTGCCTTTGAAGCATTCTGCAGCGTGAGCTCTATATCTTTTGCGACGAGGCTTGCTGCGTCGAGTTTCGAAGCGTTCTGCAAAGTTACAGTGAGCTTGTCCGCTGTGCCTTTGAGGTAGATCATCGAAGCATTCTGCATTTCAATATCGAGATCAGCAAATGTTCCTTCGTACATGACTTTTGAAGCATTCTGCGTTTCGAGATCAACGAGCGGCTTCGGCGTTGTGAGAGTGATCTTTGTGCCGAAGCGGTAGCAGAAGAAGCAGAGATTCATTTCTGTTTTGTTGTGGATGCGAAGCGTTTTTTCGATCGGGTCAAATGCGACGCGGTCGATGTCGTTTTGTCGGCCTGTGATTGTCGCAGAATATTCTGTGCCGCTGATAACAGTAATGTTCTGTGCATTCTGCGCAATGAGAGAATCAAATTCGGCGAGAGTAATTGTCTTCGTCGTTTCTTGGAATTTTGGATCTGTCTCGACGTAGTGAGTAACGTTTTTGCCGACTGTCACTGCAAAAGCCATGCCTCCAAGTATCGCAATCATCCAAATGCTAAAGAGAACTGTGGCTGCTGTGCCGCGAAAAAAAGTCTTTTTGCGGAGGAAAATGCTGCCGAGAGTATTGAGGAAGATGAATGGGATGATCGATACAAGGAAAATGATCGAGATCAGAATGTAGTACATTGGCGCTGTGACAAAGGTGCTGATCGGGAAGTCGAAGATGCCAGCGCCATGGTTAAAAGCTGCCATGAAGAAAGCAAATGAAATGCCGAGAATTGCTATGATTGCAATTATCTTGAATGCGACGCCGATGATGCCGCCAAGAACTGGGCCAATGCCGCGGATGACTTTGCCAAAAGCGCTGCCTGCTGTTTTGGCTTTGACTTTGATATCTTCCTTGTCGAGCGTATTTATTTTTTCTTTGATCTTGTCGCTGACTGACTGAAGTGTCACTGGATCGCCCTGCATTTCAAGTTTCTGGCTTGCAGTCTTAGCTTCCGGAACGGCGATCCAAAGAATGATGTAAGCAATGATGCCCGCGCCGCCGAGGAATACGCTGATGAGGAAGAGGATGCGGATGACGACTGGATCAACATTGAGGTAAGCGCCGAGCCCAGAAGCTACACCAGCAATTACCTGATGATCTGCATCGCGGTAGAATTTTTTGGCATGACTCGAATTTGTCTTCTTTCCTGCAGTGCTTGCGCTTTCGTTTTCATCTCCAAAATCTTCTGGGCGACCCATGCGCTTGATGAGCTCGGCGACATGCGCGCTCGTAATGATGCGCTCATTGCCGCTTTTATTTTCGCCTCGATTTTCGCCGCCAGTAAATTCGATGAATTGCTCGCGGATGCGGTCTTCGATGTCGTGGATTATTTCGATGCTGTCAGGAGATGAAGCAAAGTGCTCTCGAATAGACGAAAGGTATTCGTCTAATTCTTTATATGTGTCTTCTTCAATGTAGAAGAGCGTATTTGCGATGCTTGTTGGGATTGTTTTTTTCATGTTAGTTGGATAGGTGATTAATTGATTTTGCTAGTGACGACCAAGTTTCTTTGAGAGCATGAAGCGTTTCTTTGCCCTTCTTCGTGAGCTCGTAGTATTTGCGCGGCGGTCCAGACTGCGATTCTTCCCAAGTGTGGGCAAGGAGATCTGACTGGCGAAGGCGCGAGAGGAGGGGATAGAGCGTCCCTTCGACGACGATGAGGTCAGCAGTTTTTAATTCTTTGATAATATCGCTCGCATACTTTTTCTCTTTGGAAATAGTGAGCAAGATGCAAAATTCCAAGATGCCTTTTCGCATCTGCGATTTCTGGTTTTCGCTCGTTGTATCTTTGGCGGGCGAATCTTTTGAAGAATCCTTCATATTTTCTTTATACTCTTTTTCGCTTTCTTTCATATTTAAGTAATATCACATAGTACCTTGTAGTGCAAGGTACTATGTGGAAAACCAGCCATTCGTATTTTTAACTGCTTCACGCCACAAAGAGGGGGCTATTGTCAAATCCGTATAAAATGCTATAAATAGCCTACACGTATTCTTACAAATTAGTCATATAAAACACATGTCCAAGCCGGCAATCAAAACTGCTGCGCTGGCTTTTTTGTTTTTTGCTTTTACTGTCGGTGTCATTACCGTCATTGCAAAAACTGCAAATGCCCAGGTAGCCAATTTAATAAGCAATCCTTCTGTAGAAACAGCAGGAACACCATCAAGCATTCCGCTCAACTGGTCCTCAAATAAATGGGGAACTTCGACGGCGGCTTTTTCTTATCCGTCAACTGGCGCGCAGGACGGCTCACGAAGTGTTGCAGTTACTGTTTCTGGATACGCTAGTGGCGACGCTAAGTGGTTCTTCAATACTGTTGACGTGCAGCCAAACAGCGACTACGTTTTTACTGACTACTACAAATCTACTGTTCCGACTCGTGCTGTTGCGATGAGCGTCAACGCTGCCGGAGTTCCGACGTACTTTGATCTCAGCATCAACATTGCAACTTCAGCTTCTGGCTGGACACAGTTCTCAGCTCCTGTCCGCACGCTTGCTTCGACGCAGACACTCACTGTTTTTCATCTCATCGACCGCAACGGAACACTTGAGATCGACAATGCATCGCTCACATACGTTCCTCCAGTGCAGCAGACAACAATCATTCCAAATCCTTCACTCGAAACAGCAACTGCAGGCAATCCAAACATGCCAAAAGATTGGCGCCATCATGCATGGGGCAATAACACTCGAACATATAGCTATTCATCATCTGGCGCACAAGACGGAACTCGCAGCGCGAAAGTGACAGTTTCAAACTATATCGATGGCGATGCTGCTTGGGAATTTATGCCGCAAGAAGGACTCACTGCCGGAACAAATTACACGTACAAAGTTTGGTACAAAGGAACAATTCAGCCGCATGTTGTTGCTCGCTATGAACGTGCGGACGGCTCAGAATATTTCTATGGCATGACGCAGCCTGCAATGGCGACATCTTCATGGCAGCTCTACACAGGAACATTTACTGTTCCATCTGATGCAGCAAAAGTTTCTACCTATATGTTCATCATGGGCAATGGCAGTATCGAAATCGACAATGCAAGCATTATCGAAACTGCGGGTCCAGCAACAATCGTGCCAAATCCTTCACTCGAAACTGCAGCTGCGGGCGACTCAACAACTCCGCAGGGTTGGTATCGCGCAGGCTGGGGAACAAATTCGCCAACGTATGAATACCTTTCGACTGGCGCACATGCTGGTTCAAAAAGCGTAAAGATCACTATGGCAAACTACGTCGATGGCGATGCCTCATGGGCATTTGAGCCGCAAGTTTTGACGAATGGCGCAGACTACCAGTTCAGCGTTTGGTACAAGACAAATACTATTCCTCACGTCGTTGCTCGCTTTGAGCGCGCAGACGGCAGCGAATACTTCTTCGGCATTTCAGATCCAGAGCCAACAGGCACTGGCTGGCAGCAGTACAAGGGCGTATTCAATGTTCCGGCTGATGCCGTAAAAGTTTCAGCGTACATGTTTATCTCAAACGATGGCTGGCTGCAGACTGATTCATACAGCATTACTCCATATACGTATGAGCCGTTTAACCGTGGTCTCGTGACTATGGTTTTTGACGACGGTTACGAAGAAAACATTGCGACAGCAATTCCGACAATGGGACTCTATGGTTTCAAGTCGACACAGTGCGCGGCAACGCAGTTCATCGAAGGATTTCCGGCACAAGTCGCAAAGATCCAATCGATGGCAGCAGCTGGACATGAAATTTGCTCGCACACAGTAACGCATCCTAACCTCACAGCAATTCCGATTGCAGACGTCGACTACGAACTCAATCACGCAAAAACATTCCTCCAGTCGATCACGGGCCAAAGCATCGAAAACTTTGCGAGCCCATATGGCGCATCAAACGCTGCAGTTAAGGCCAAGATCGCACTCTACCAGAATTCTCATCGCACAACTGACGAAGGCTACAATGCAAAAGACACATTCAATAAGTACCACTTGAAAGTGCAGAACATGCAGCAGGGAACAACGCTTGCTGAATTCCAGTCATGGGTGAATAAGGCAAAAAATGACAAGACATGGCTCATCCTCGTCTATCACGTTGTGGCTCCGGCTCCGACTGAACAGTTCGACACAATCCAGTCTGACTTCGACGCGCAGATGCTCTGGCTTTCGACAGCTGGAGTAACAGTTAAGACCTGGGGCGATGCGCTGAATGAAATCACGCCGCAGCTTTAATTGTGTAAAGAAGATAGTAAAGTAGAGAAAAGCCGCCATGAGGCGGCTTTTCTTTGTATACTTGCTTGCATAAAGATATAAGTACATGCTAATATCTATATATGCCAGATTTATGCAATGAAATAGAAAAGTTCGGCAAAGGCGTCGGCAGCGCGACGCGATACCGAATTATCGAAGCTTTATTCAAAGGGCCGAAGACTGTTGGCGAGCTCGTCAAAAAAGTGAAGCTGTCGCAGCCAGCCGTTTCCCAGCATCTCAAAACGCTGAAGGCGAGCGATCTCGTCAGCGATGAGCGGCGGGGGCAGGAAGTTTATTACTCACTCAATTCCGAATACGTTCTGACATTACTCAAAAGTCTCGTTGGAGAGATGAAAGGCAAGGGCGAGAAGGGCAAAAAAGAAACAAAAGTTAAAAAATAATTTCCATAATGTATATGAACTACACACAAATTCCAGCAGCAGAAACAGTCACTAAAACAATCGAAGCGCTCAAGACTCGCAATATTGAAGGCCATTCAGTTGCCACGGGCGCAGATGCTCTCGCTCTCGTTAAGCAGCTCATTCCAGCAGGCGCTTCAGTCAACAATGGATCATCCACAACACTTCACCAAATTGGCCTCGTCGATTACCTCAAAGATAGCGCAGCAAATGGCTGGAACAACCTCCATGCCGCATCGCTTTCTGAAACAGATCCGGAGAAAAAAGCAGCAGCAAAGGACGCCGCGCACTTCGCAGATTTCTATCTCGGCAGCGTTCATGCGCTCACAGAAAATGGCGAACTCGTCATTGCTTCTGCATCAGGCAGCCAGTTGCCGTCAATCGTCCACACAGCTAAAAATATTATTTTTGTTGTCAGTACAATGAAAATTATGCCGAACCTCGAAGCTGCGCTCGATCGCGTTCGCACTCATGTTGTTCCGCTCGAAGACGAGCGAATGAAAAGCGTCAACATGGGCGGCACAGCGCTCGCTAAAATTGTCCTTTTCGAAATGGAGCCGGCTTTCACTGGCCGCAAAATCCACGTTGTCTTCGTCAATGAAGCGCTCGGTTTCTAGCTTGCTGTTTTCCCCAAAATCAGTAGAGTAAGCCTGTATATGCCAAATCACGAACTACGAGACTACATAGACGCAGCCCGAAAAGCTGGCCAAACAAATGAAGAAATCATGCAGAAGCTCATCGGTGTGGGCTGGCAGGTTCATGAAGTCGCGGATACGCTCCTCGACCGCATGACGCACATTGGCTCAATGCTGCCAACGCCAGTTCCAGGCGGCGGCTTTTGGGAAGAAGCAAAGCAAGTGCCTCAGCACATTATTTCTGTGCGCGGCGTTTCGAAATACTACGGCAAAGTCCATGCGCTCGAAGACGCAAATCTTGAAGTCAAAAAGGGAACAGTCACAGCATTGCTCGGTCCAAACGGCGCCGGCAAGACGACACTCGTTCGTACGATGACGACACTTCTCAAGCCAGACAAAGGCACAATCACAATCGACGGACTCGATGTCGTAAACGATGCACAAGAACTTCGATCAATCATCGGTCTCGCTGGCCAGTACGCTGCAGTCGATGAAATTCTTTCAGGTCGCGAAAACTTGGAAATGGTTGGACGCTTGTACCACTTGAGCAGCAAAGAATCTAAGGCTCGCGCTTCAGAACTCTTGAAGGAATTTGATCTTGAAGATGCAGCAGACCGTCCGCTCAAAACATATTCAGGAGGCATGCGACGTCGCCTCGACCTCGCGGCTTCGATTGTCCTCAAACCAAAAGTGCTTTTCCTCGACGAACCAACAACAGGACTCGATCCTCGCAGCCGCTTCACGATGTGGAAAGTTATTCGCGATCTCGTTCGCGGCGGCACAACGCTTCTTCTCACGACGCAGTACCTCGAAGAAGCTGATCAGCTCGCAGACACTATATATGTCATCAACCACGGACAGATTATTGCTCGTGGAACTCCAGACGAACTCAAGCGGCAAGTTGGCGGCGATATTTTGGAAATCCGTGCGACAACTCACTCGGATGCTATTCGCGTCGGCGAAGTTATCAAGGCGCTCGGCGATGAAGAACCAAAAGCAGATAACGATACAGGTGTCGTTACGATGGCAGTTTCAGGCGGCGCGGCTGTGCTCGTCACAGCGCTGCGCGATCTTGATGCTATGAACATTGCGATTTCCGACATTATGCTTCGCCGCCCGTCGCTCGATGATGTCTTTATGAAGCTAACAGGCCATGGCGCTGAAGAAAAATAATTGTATGAAACACTCCCACAAATCCCACACATTCTCAGATATTTGGATCATGACTAAGCGCAACTTGCTTCGCTATGCCCGCATGCCGCAACTTATCATTTTCTCTTTCATTCAGCCGGTCATGTTTGTGCTTTTGTTTGCCTACGTCTTTGGCGGCGCTATTCAGACTCCAGGCAATGACTACATTAACTTCTTGCTTCCAGGCATTTTGGTCCAAACAGTTTTGTTTGGCTCGATGATGACAGGCGTTTCTCTTGCAGAAGACATTACAAAAGGAATGATCGATCGTTTTCGATCTCTCCCAATGGCGCGCTCTGCTGTTCTCGCTGGACGAACAATTACAGAAAGCATTCGCAACGTTTTGATTATCGCTGTCATGACGCTCGTCGGCATGCTCATCGGTTTTGAAATCTCAAATGGCTTCGGCAATTACTTGCTCGCCGTGCTGCTCACTGTTGGTTTCGGTTTTGCTTTCTCTTGGGTTTCTGCGACGATTGGCCTCGCTGTCAAAAGCGTCGAGACTGCGCAGACTGCCGGATTCATTTGGGTTTTCCCGCTGGCTTTTGCGAGTTCGATCTTCGTTCCTGTTGAATCAATGAGCGGGGCAGTGAAGTGGTTTGCTGAACACAATCCAATCAGCTACACAGTAAATACTGTCCGTGCGCTCACGCTCGGAACACCGATCGGCGACAATCTCTGGCTTGCTCTTGCTTGGATTGTCGGTATTCTTATTGTCTTCATTCCGCTTGCGGTGAATCGATATAGGAAGATTGCGTAACTAAGTACTATTTGAAAAACACCCATAGGGTGTTTTTTGTGAATAAGAGATATGTTGACATTATATATTAATATGTAATAATCTTTCAAACTCTAAAAGTGCGGTGTCAGCACTATAATCACTGACGATACATAGTGAAAAAATTAATAATAATCCTGACAGGATTAACAATACTTTCTCTGGGAGTATTTGGTCAAACAGTAACAATCAAAGATCTTATTGATCGAACGAATTGCGATGACTACTCATGTTTCAATAACTTCATTACTACAAAAGGTTTTAGTTATTTTGAATCTGAAGATAGCGAGACTGGTCGTACCTATTTCTATACTTCAAACAAGAAGTTTCCTGCTTCAAGTACTCCAGAGATATCTACACCTAATATTGCTATTCTGACTTTAAGTGATACAGGGAGTCCTATATGTGGTTTTAGAACTTCTGTAGTAGAGCATTATAATGTAATGATTGCGCAGTTGAAGTCAATGGGTTTTATTTCTATGTTTGTGTTAGATATTGAAGATGGAGTCAGTGAAACATATAAATCTACTTCCTACCCAAAACTCTCTGTTCGTATCGAAACTAACAGAATTGGTGATGGCAAACAGTGGACATCGTACTATATTGGAATTTACAAGTTACTGTAAGCGTTTATTGCCTGTTGATGTAGTTAACTGACAAGATTACTCCCGCCTTTGCGGGAGTTTTTTTAATTTTGCTTTGGCAGGTGTATATATGCTTTAATTAATGTATGAAACACGGACACTTTGCACACATAGAAAAGGAGACTTTGGAGAACACAGACTACCGACGCGTGCTCTATACGGGCGAGCATAGCCAGCTTGTCCTGATGAATTTGCAGTCGGGCGAAGACATCGGAGAAGAGGTTCACGATGTCGATCAGTTCTTCCGTTTTGAAAAGGGAATGGGTAAGGTTTTTATTGAACAGACTGAATACACAGTGGAAGACGGCGACTCGATTATCGTTCCAGCTGGCAGCAAGCACAACGTTCTCAATATCGGTCCAGATGAATTAAAGCTCTACACAATTTACTCTCCAGCAAATCACATCGACGGCACAGTCCATAAAACTAAGGCCGACGAAACTGAGGAGCACTTTGACGGGAAGACGACAGAATAAGAACGGAAAACAAAAAGGGCTTCCTAAATGAAGCCCTTTTTGCTACTATCACTCTATATATGAGCACCAATGAAAGCGTTCGCGCAGACCGACTGAAGAAACTCGACCTTATTAAAAGTGCCGGAATGGATCCGTACCCGACAAAAGTGGACCGCGACATGACTGTTGCGGAATTTTTGGCAGACTTCTCGAATCTTGAGTCTGCTTCCAACCCTGAATCAAAAAAGGAAGTCGCACTTGCTGGCCGCATCATGTCGATGCGCGGACATGGCGCAATCATCTTTGCTGACATTTTCGACGGCACTGGCCGCGTGCAGACGCTTATTCAAAAAGGAGAACTATCAGACGAGCAGTTTGAACTTTTTGTAAATGCAGTAGACCAAGGAGATTTTATTTCAGCAAAGGGAACTGCTTTTACAACACAGCGCGGTGCACAGTCGCTCCAAGTTAAGTCTTGGACAATGGCGTCAAAATCGCTCAATGCGCTTCCATCAGAATGGTATGGCCTCAAAGACGAAGAAGCTCGCTACCGCGAACGCTACGTCGACATTCTTTTAAACCAAGAACTTCGCGACACATTCATTCGCCGCTCAAAGTTCTGGAATACGATCCGAACATTTTTGCTCGACCAAGATTTTATCGAAGTTGAAACGCCTGTTCTCGAATCAGAACCAGGTGGCGCGGATGCTCGTCCATTTATGACGCACCACAATGCGCTCGACATCGACATTTTCCTACGCATTTCTGCTGGCGAACTTTGGCAGAAGCGTTTGCTCGTTGCTGGTTTTCCAAAAGTATTCGAAATCGGCCGCATCTTCCGCAACGAAGGCATGTCGGCAGAACATGCGCAGGATTATACGCAGCTCGAATTCTACCAAGCCTTTTCTGACTACAACGAAGGCATGAAAATGATTCAGGCGCTGTACCGAAAAATTGCGACAGATGTATACGGAACGACAAAGTTTTCTATTCGCGGTTTTGATATCGATCTCGCAGATGAATGGACGACTGTCGACTATTGCGACGTGATCGAAAAAACATACGGCATCAATCCGCTCACTGCGACTGATGAAGACGCAGCAGCTGCAGCAAAAAAGGCAGGTGTCGAAATCGACAAAGGCGCACCAAACAAAGCTCGCATTATCGACACGCTTTGGAAACAGATTCGCAAGACGCTCAGCGGTCCAGCATTTTTGATTGGCGTTCCGGCATATCTCGAACCGCTCGCAAAACGCAGCTCAAAAAACAGGGAAGTCGTCGAGCGTTTTCAAGTTCTCCTCGCAGGATCTGAAATGGGCAAAGGCTTCAGCGAACTCAATGAGCCGCTCGATCAAGAAGAGCGATTTGCTGGACAGCAAGCTATGCGCGACGCCGGCGACGACGAAGCGCAGCGCATGGACGAAGACTATGTTCACGCTCTCGAATACGGCATGCCGCCAGCATTTGGCTTTGGTGTCTCTGAGCGCCTCTTCTCATTCCTCGAAAATAAATCAATTCGCGAAGCGCAGCTGTTTCCATTGCTTCGACCAAAATCGCAAGACTAATTTTTTAAATCTTTTTTATAGTTCTGTCAAACAGACGAGATACACAGTTTTTCCTTGCCAGCCTTATATATAAGCGTACAATTAGCTTTGTATTTCAAGAGTAGGGTCGTTTATTAATGTTTTATTAAACAAAGAAATTTTATGGCAAAAACACTTGCAATGATTTTCGGAGTAGTGTTCGTTCTCGTAGGACTCTTGGGTTTCGTCAATAACCCTATCCTCGGATTGTTTGCGGTTGATGTTCTTCACAACATCGTCCACATCCTTCTCGGTATCATTTTGATCGCCGGAGCACGAAGCATGAATCCAATGTCTGCATCAAAGTCGATGAAGACAGTCGGTATCATCTACATCGTTCTCGCTGTTCTTGGTTTTATCCTCATTCCAGCAGGAATGACTGATAAGCTCCTCGGCATCGTAACTATGAATGGCGCTGACAACTGGCTTCACGCAGTTCTCGGAGTCGTTCTCTTGATCGCAGCTATGTCTGGCGGCAAAGGGGCAATGAAGTCAAATTCAATGCCATCTGGCTCACAGATGTAACTCAAAAGTTAAGCCTCTCTGATTCCTATCATCAGAGGGGTTTTTCTTTTGGGTAATTTTGCTAAGGTGAGTGTGTGGTTATTGACATTTAATATAAATGTGCTAATATTTTTCTAAATTCAAAACCACATAGAAATGAGAAAAAGAGATTGGGAGACGTATTATGGGAATAATATA
>DAORIR010000005.1:8013-16417 GCA_035438605.1 Minisyncoccota bacterium | reverse complement strand
CTCCGCGCCAAGCAAAACAGTGATGACGCTGAAGACTTGACAGACGATCTCGCGCGCGGCCACATTACGCCAACTGCTGCTCGCGTGCTTTCAGTCTTCCGGACAAAATATCCAGATCGAGAAACCTATTCAATCCCAGACGACCGAGACTTAATGCTGTCGATTTTCTGGAATGAAACGTACCCGCTCCTTTTCCAAGAAATGAATGACGATCTCGGCAAAGCAACGATAGCAATCGCTGAACTCCCACTTCGTGAAGACAACTACTTTATGAGGCTGACAAATAAACTACAAACAGCAATCCGCCGAACAAATGATGAACGGCGGAAAGTGCAAGATTTTTTGAGCGAGTACTAACAGCAGCAACTACTGCTTTGCAGCTGCGCTGATGCTACGGATTGAGCAAAATATATTTCTTCGTGCTTGGACCAAAGATACCTGTTCCCTTTTTTAGACCTACAGGCGTGAGAATTTCCTTCGCATGCGCTTCTTGGAACTTCGTCACAGCAGCGCGAGTTGCTGCGCCATAAAAGTTTGTTTCTTTGCCTGGAGATCCCGCGCCTGTTTTTGCGACGATGAAACCATGGGCATTTAAGTACTTCTGGAGTTCTAGTATAGACAGGCCCTTCATTCCCGTTTTAAGATTCTTCATTTCAGCAAATAATGCCGGATATTTGCTTGAAAAATCAGCGGACCCAGAAGTAGGAACTTCCTCAACAGGGCTTGTTGCTGGGGGCGCAACTGGAGGGACCACAGGTGGAACGACAATAGGCAGGTCCGAAGGAGTATTTGCACCTCCCTGAATAGGGACTGGAATTGATGAACCCCAGCTTCCTCCTCCGCCACCTCCGCCACCTGATGCACCAACGGGAGCTGTCTCAAGCAAGCCAGTTGTTGTATCGAGGATAGATACGAGACTGTCTTGAAATCGCGAATAGTAAATATCAGTACCCACAACACCCATACCTGCCGGCGAGTGACCAACGTCGATTGTGTCAGTGACAGTATTATTTGTACTGTCGATAACAGAAATCGTACCGTCATCAAAGTTTTCAACATAGATATCAGTACCAACTGCGGCCATACCACGAGGGCCATTACCGACAGCAACCGTTGCTGTAATTGCATTTGTTGCTGTATTGATGACAGAAACATTATGAGAAAGGTAGTTTGAAACATACACCTTAGTTCCGAGAACAGTAACGCCGCGAGGGCCGCGTGAACCTGCAGCAAGCACCACTGTATCTGTTACCTCGTCTGTCGTCGAATCAATAACTGAAATATAATCACCGCCCGAATAGTTTGGATCGCCGTAGTTTGCGACATAGAGATCAGTGCCGTAGGCTTTGATACCGCGTGGATATGAACCGACAGAAATAGTATCGATTACTGTATTGGTATTCGCATTGATAACACTAACGGTATTTGATGCGCCATTCGTGACATACACTTTTGTGCCGACATGCTCAACATAGTACGGCTTAACATCAGTCGCGATTGTGGCAACAACACTATTGTTGTCGGTATTAATAACAGAAACAGTATCAGAACCAGTGTTTGCAACATAGACATATGTTGTACCAGAAATTTCTACGAGCGTGAGGCCGTACGGTTCTGACCCAACATCGATCGTATCGACAACAGTATTATCAGACAGACGGATAACTGAAACATCGTCGCTTCCTTGGTTTGCAACATAAATATAATCCACGGAACCGACAGTGACAGTGCTTGAAATTTGGTATGGATTGGTGCCAACGTCAATTGCAGAAAATGGAGAGATAGCAATGTTTTTTACATCACCAAGGTTGCGGGAAAGCATCGATTTCTCAGCGATGAGGCTGCCTGGAGATGAAGGAATATCGTAGCTCGTTCTTGTGTTTGTTCCGTCTGAAACAGATGCGCTCGTAATAGCAGTAACCGAAAGATCCGGTGTTTCATCACCATCACCGACAACGTAGGTGCCCGAAAGGGTTGAGCCACTTCTATTATTGAGGACAACAGAGTCTCCAGTGCTGAGCGTCACTGTCATTGTTGAACCTGAAGCAAGTGTTTTGCCGAAGTTTGCAGTTATATTTATCGAATCGCCTACAGTATACGTGTTGTCAGCAGTTGAAGAAGTGAAAGAAACGAGATCTGGCATGAGGTGCGGCAACCGAGTAGTGTCAATAATAGAAATACCCGAAGCACCTGAATGAGGTATGAACAATTTATTGCCAACAACAATTATCGATACAGGGTATGTGCCAACTGCCACAGTATCTACAACAGTATCTGTAGCTGCATCAATAACAGAAATTGAATTACCTAAGCGATTAGGAACATAGATCATGCCATTGTGAACTACGCCATAGTTTGGCTCATCGCCAACAGCAATAGTTGAACTGACAGTGTTGGTTAGTGTATTTATTACCGAGACACTGTCACTGCCTTGGTTATAGACATACAGTTTTGTTCCGTATGGAGTCGGGATGACCGGCTGATTACCTACAGTTATTGTCGCCTCTACAGTATCAGTAACGGTATCGATGACCACGACCTTGTTATTACTAATATTCGCCGCGACATACACCTTGGTGCCGCTCGCCACAACTGAACGCGGATCGCTTGTGCCAACAGGAATTGTCGCGAGGACAGCATCACTGACCAA
Source organism: Minisyncoccota bacterium (assembly GCA_035438605.1). Classification (GTDB taxonomy): domain Bacteria; phylum Patescibacteriota; class Minisyncoccia; order Phycocordibacterales; family UBA9973; genus JAGOSA01. The sequence goes on along the minus strand of DAORIR010000005.1, from coordinate 13,767 downwards.
GTCAAAGACCGTAACGTTGTTACTTCCCGGATTTACAACATATCCTTTCTGCCCAACTGCTGCTATATGGTTTGGTCGTGTTCCGGCATTAATCGAACTGAGAACTCCTGTGCGAGTATCGAGAACATCAACTTTATTTACGCCAGTTCCAATAATTGGCATATAAAATTTTGTACCGAACATATTGCTGAAGTATGGTTGGCCAGAAAGTGCAAATGTATCATTTACTGTATCAGTAGTAGTGTCTACTTCTGTTGCCGAATATGGATTAGTGGCATTTGTCATGTACATTTTCTTTCCGATGTAGCCAGTAAAGCCCACACCTTCAATAACCGGAATTCTCGTGACGAAAGAGTCAGTAAGCGTGTCGGTAACTGTCACATATGAATCTCCCAAATTGCCTGTGTAAACTTTGGTTCCAACAAGAACAGAGTAAAGAGGGCTAACCTCACTTTGAACACCATAGAAAACAACTTGGTCATTGAGATTTGGCACAGGTATCCCATCTGCCAATATCGGATTCACTCCGGCAGTGTAATCGATTGCCAAAGTATCCCCAGAAACAACAGCACTCGCAAGAGTCAGAGTTATTTTTTTACCCGAAATACTAACATTTGTTACTGAAATCGGGCTGCCATTGCTCGTAAAGACAAAGTCAGTTGTTGCTGGCACCGAACTTGTGGTAATTGGTTTATCATAATGAATGACAACAGTTGTATTCGCAGCCATTATTGAATATAAAGTAGCGTAGACAAAAGATCCTCCGTTCAGAGTTCTGAAAATTGTTGTTTCGTCAAAATAGCCAGACGACATATCCAACACCACCCCATCTGCTATAACAACCCATGGGCCCGACAAAGCATCATCGAAATCTCGGTAAACATACGTGTCAAGAAACGCAGAAGTATAGTGACGAATTTGTTCACCAAGTACTGTTCCGCCGTTTTCCGGAGTGTCTTCCCAAAATGTTGCGTCTCCGTTAATCGTGCCAAGGTTTGCGGAAGAATCGTAGAAATCTGCATCGCCTGTAATAGTTCCTGAGTTAATTGCCCCACCTCGCAGCACAGCATCTCCTGCGTACGTCGAGCCACTAGCGATAAAGACAATATCTTCGGCTAGGTTTGGTAGTGTCACTGCTGGTGTCGTATGGCCGGAATCAAGCCAGTAGTTGCCTTGTGATGCAGGTGACGTGTTTACAGCATTGTTAAAGTAGTACGTTGTCGGCACGGCGTATGCGCGGAATGCAAAAAATCCTAAGCCAGCAAAAACAAAAATTCCGATGAGTATTAAGATTGGCTTCCTAAAAAAACGTGACATATGCCACTTATTATACATGGATATGACGAATATTGGAGGATTGACAGGCGACGAAAGAACGGCCTGATTGCCTACGGATGCAGCAAAATATACTTCTTTGTACTTGGCCCAAAGATGCCCGTTCCCTTTTTCAAACCAACTGGAATAAGGATTTCTTTGGCATGAGCTTCTTGGAATTTTGTAATTGCAGCACGAGTAGCAGCACCAAAAAAGCTAGTTTCTTTGCCTGGAGAACCTGCACCTGTTTTTGAAACAATAAAACCATGCGTATTTAAGTATTTTTGCAAATCAAAAATAGCTTTAGATGTCATACCTGTTTTGAGGTTTTTGGATTCCACAAAAAGTGTCGGGTATGTTTGCTTAAAAGCAAGCGCGAGTGCCTCTGGTGTAGCTGGTGGAGTTTCCGGCTGTGGCTGATTTGGGTCGGGGGTAACAGGATCTGGGTTTATTGGCGGAACTACAGGTGGTGTGGTAGGAGGCGTTGGTTGAACAGGCAAAGGGATACTGCCACCACCCGCCACAGATCCGCCACCACTCGAAGCTGCAGATGTCGTAAACGAAATATCATTTCCGTAGCCTGTGCCAAAATCGTTTGTCGCAAAACTGCGAGCGTGATATGTCGAACTTGCACTCAATCCGGAAAGAATCTCGTCGAACGCTCCCGCAACAAATGAACCAATACTACTTACCGTTGTGCCGTAACTTGTTGTTGGACCATATTCAAAACCTTGTGTTGTTGCCTCACCTGCCGTGATAGTACCGTTGAGCGTTGCACCCGTTGCAGTCACACCACTTGCTGCCTCGGTTGTGAGAATAGGCAAACCTGCCACAACAGTATTTGTGGTCGTATCAAGGATCGAAACAGTGTTGTCTTGGAAGCGTGAGAAGTAAATGTCTGTACCAACAACACCCATACCAGCCGGAGAGTGACCAACGTCGATTGTATCCGTCACCGTATTATTCGTACTATCGATAACTGAAATCGTGCCGTCGTCAAAGTTTTCGACATAAATGTCAGTGCCAACCGCAGCCATACCACGAGGACCGTTACCGACAGCAATTGTTGCAGTCACCGCATTTGTTGCAGTATTAATTACAGAAACATTGTGCGTGAGGTAGTTTGCAACATAGACTTTTGAACCAAGGACGGTAACACCGCGTGGACCTTCTGAACTAGAAGGAAGGATAATAGTATCAGTAACTGTATTTGTGCCAGAATCAATAACAGAAATGTAATTACCGCCCGAATACTGGTGATCGCCGTAGTTTGCAACATAGAGATCAGTACCGTGAGCTTTGATACCGCGAGGATATGAACCAACAGAAATAGTGTCGGTTAGCGTATTTGTATTTGCATCGACAACAGAAACTGTATTTGAAGCGCCGTTTGTAATGTAAACGTCAGTACCAATATGCTCAACATAATATGGCTTAACGCCAACGCTAATTGTTGCTTCGATCGAATTATCGTCGGTATTAATAACCGAAACAGTATCAGAACCAGTGTTTGCAACATAGACATATGTTGTACCAGAAATTTCTACGAGCGTGAGGCCGTACGGTTCTGACCCAACATCGATCGTATCGACAACAGTATTATCAGACAGACGGATAACTGAAACATCGTCGCTTCCCTGGTTGGCAACGTAGATGTAATCTACAGCACCGACAGTAACAGTTCCGGAAACTTGGTATGGATTTGTACCGACTTCAATCGCAGAAAATGGTTCAATGACGATATTTTTTACATCACCGAGGTTTCTCTTGAGCATAGATTTTTCTGCAGTAAGACTACCTGGTGAAGATGGCACCTCGTAACTGGTACGAGTATTCGTACCGTCTGTAACTGAGGCACTGCTGATTGCTGTTACCGCAAGGTCCGGTGTTTCTTCACCTGCACCTACAGTGTATGTTCCTGAAAGCGTTGAGCCGCTGCGATTATTGAGCACAACAGAAGCGCCAGTATTAAGAGTAACCGTCATGGTTGAACCAGAAGCAAGTGTTTTGCCAAAGTTAGCAGTGATCGTAATCGCATCTCCCTCTGTATATGTGCCGTCGGCGGTTGCTGAACTAAATGATGTAAGGTTTGGAAGCAAGTGAGGAAGCTTAGAGATGTCAAAAATTGAAATACCTGACGCTCCAGTATGGTTAACATAAATCTTATTACCGACAGGGAAAGCGTAGATTGGATAGGTGCCAACATTGAGGGTATCCACGACTGTATCGGTTGTAGAATCAATAACCGAAACAGTGTTCCCAAGACGGTTTGGCACGAATACCAAATTACCACTAGAGCTCAAGTAGTTTGGTTCATCACCGACTGAGATTGTAGCAATGACAGTGTCTGTTGATGTATCTACAACCGACACGTTATCACTGGCAAAGTTACCAATGTACATTTTATTTCCAACATTCGTAATTATTCCTGGATTTGTGCCGACAGTTATTGTTGTTGCAATAGTGTCTGTTGTTGTATCTATTACTTTAACTGTATTTCCTCCGGTACTACTGACATAAAGCTTGGTACCAAAAGCACGAGCAAAGTTCGGCCCACCACTAGTATAGTTAATAGTTGTAAGCAGCGTGTCTGTTTCCATATCAATAACAGAAATTCTATTACTTTGCCTACTGACAACGTATAGTTTTGTTCCTACGGCCGCAGCATAAACAGGAGTAAAGCCGGTATTGATCGATGTTTCAGTGTCGGTTGCTGTATCAATAACTGAGACAGTTCCGTCTGCCTGGTTTGGGACATACAGCTTTGTACCGAACATATGAGTAAAGTATGGGTTGTCTCCCACGGCTACAGGAGAACCAATTATAGTGTTGTTTGTCTCATTAATCACGTACACACTATCCCCAGCTCCGGATGGCTGGTAGATCTTATGGCCAATTGTTGTGGGCATACCTGGAGTATTGTTTACCGTTATTGCTTCGGCTGTCGCAATGTCAGTAACAGTATCTACAACTGAAACAATGTTTGAACCAAGGTTAGATGTATACAACTTGGTTCCAACCAATACTGAGTACAGAGGATTGAGACTAGTTTGTACACCGTAAAAAACAACTTGATCATTCAACTCAGGAACTGGGATTTGGTCAGTGATAATAGGGTTACTGCCTACGGTGTAGTCAATACTTATCGTATCGCCAATAACCACAGGTGTCGCGAGAGTTAAAACTACCTTTCTCCCTGAAATTGCAACGTTTGTTACCGACACAGTGCTGCCATTTACTGTGACAACAAAATCTGTGGTTGCAGGAACAGATCCAGTTGATACTGTTTTGTCGTAATCAAGTGTAAGTGTCGAATGTATTGCCATAGCAGAAAGCAAATTGGCATACACAAACGATCCACCATTTACAATCCTAAAGATAGTTGTCTCATCAAAGAAGGCAGCGACCAAATCGAGTTCTACGCCATCTGCAATGACCACCCATGGATATGTGGTGATTTCATCGCTATAGTCACGATACAGATAGGTATCACCATATGCCGCCGTGTATCGTCTAATCTGTTCACCAAGTACCGCGGCGTTGTTTTCTGTTAAATCTTCCCAAAATGTTGCGTCGCCATTTACCGTGCCGAGGTTTGCGGAAGAATCGTAGAAATCTGCGTCGCCTGTAACAGTACCTTCGTTAAGCGCAGAACCGCGAAAGACGGCATTGCCTGTATACGTAGAGCCGGCGGCGACAAAAAGATAGTCTTCGCCAAGGTTTGGCAGCGTCACAGCTGGTGTTGTATGTCCAGAATCAAGCCAATAGTTGCCTTGGGTTGCGGGAGATGTATCTACCGCATTGTTGAAATAGTAGGTAGTCGGCGCAGCATATGAGCGAAATGCAAAAAAAGAAATAGCTGCAATAGCAAAGATGGCAGCGCCGGTGAATATATGGCGGAGTCGTGATTTTTTCATGTCTACCTATTATACATGAAAGAAATAGGAGTTTTGCTTTGCAATCTCTTGAAAACTTCATTTTCTCTACTAAAGTAAAAAGCCCAAAAATGGAGGCTTTTAACAAATTGAAGCTATTTTATATTAAAATTCTCTATACCTCGCATTTCCAGGATGGCCAAACAGGTGCAATAGCAGATCTTTGTCCGACCCAAAATGAACCCTGCTGACCTCGTACTTATTTTCGGCAAGTAGCGTATTTTCAAGCTGGTCGAAAAAGGCAATGCCAGTTTTGAACTGAGCGAGCTTGTGCGAAAGATGGGCAAATGGGCAAAGCACAATGCGATTCTCTTTTGTTTCGAGGCAGAACTTTTCTATCTCTTTGGCAATCTTTGGAATGACTTGCTCGAAATTATCTTCTTGCTCGACAGTGATCCAAGCGACAATGCACTCTTCGTGATCGAAGCTATTGTGAGTAATTGCTTCAGGCGCAACATCTACGCCGCGAGTCGAAAGCCCGCTGATGTTTGCATTGAACTTTTTG
>DAORIR010000005.1:0-7913 GCA_035438605.1 Minisyncoccota bacterium | reverse complement strand
TGGGAGCCTATCGGGAATTGAACCCGAATCGAGAGTTCCACAAACTCCAGTGTTAACCATTACACCATAGGCTCCATGTGGTAGCAGGATTTGACCCCGCCCGTGATTTATAGCAAAAAATGCTTAAATAAGCCAGTTTTTCGGATATTTGCCCGAGCACGCGGCAAAATAGCAGCGAGCTTAGAAAAGTGGAATCTGATCGACTTTTGCTGCGACAATGAAATCGTTCTCCGAAAGTCCCTTGATCGAATGAGTGTAGAGCTCAAGCTTCACTCGGTTGTAGGAAATGTGAATGTCAGGATGGTGGCCTTCCATTTCGGCGACGTCAGCAACGCCTTCGACAAATGTCATGGCTTTGACAAAATCCTTGAATTGGAATTTTTTAGAAATCATTTTGCCGTCGTCTGACATTTCCCAGCCAACAACTTCAGCCATGTAGCTTTCAGCTTCTTCGCGAGTGAGCGGCGGAACTCCCCCTTCGCAGGACTGGCATTTCTTTTTGAGTAGGTCGTGTGTCATATATAGAAAGTTTGAATAATAAATTTTTACGTTAATCTTTATTTTTATTTGATCAGCAGTTCATCTCGCTTAGTTACACTTATCTCCGAGTGGCTGACGAGCTGCTTTGCCGGAAAAGCCTCGGCTATCCGTGCAGTAGTAATTGCCGGATCCGTCGCGAACAACATAGCTCCAAGCAGTGTCGGCATCTGTACAGACCGGCAGCTGATAGCCCGATGCCAGTACTTTGCTCGATATGAAAGGAATAGTCAACTCAGTATTGTTTTCGGATTCTTCCCCCTTCTTGATGCAAACGCCTTTGTATGAGCTCTGATTGATTCCTTTGTAGACGCTTGCAATCGTTCTGACATCAGAGAAAAATCCCTGCAATCCTTCAGGAAGATCGGCAGCAGCATCTTTTTTCGAAAGATCGGCAAAAGGAACAACGAGCGAAGGAATATTGATAGTCGGAGGAAGATCGAATCGGTCATACGAAAGAGAGAAACGAACGCGGACTGGAACCGTATACTCTTTTACTTTGTAGCCAAAAACAAATGTGGCCTTCTTCACTGCGCCATCTGGGCCAATCGTCACTTCCCCTGTCGGTGGCTCTGTGTACGATGCCGCCGGATACTTTGGCCCAATGCTGCCAGTGGTACCGAGCTTGTCGCCAGTGATAAATATAGAAGTGAAATAATTTACTAAAGCATCTGGATAGCTGACAGTAACAATAGTATCTCCTGTTGGCTGCTCGACTGAAGCTGTCGGAATGGCCGCAGCTATGTACTGAGAAAGCATTCTCGAAAAACCTTGATTGTACAGTGAGGCTCCGCCAAAAAAACCATATGCAAACATTGGCACATCGTTGCCCTCATCGAAGCGAACCCAGTTTGCTCCTTGATTTGCGACAGAACTATCGAAGATTGCCGAACTTTCCGAAAGCTTCACATAGAGAGCATTGCTGATGAGTCGGCTCGTCGAAGTAAAATCAACAGGATCATTTCCAGGGACAGTGATTTTGGTGACAAATTTAACTTCATTTTTCTTGGAACGAAAATCGAACCAGTCATCGACTCCCATAAATGCGCCTTTCATTGTCGATGTTGTCTGCCTGCCGCCAATGCCGCCAAATGTACTGATGAGAACCTTGTCGGACAAAAGAAGTCCGGCTGGCGCACTAATATCGTATTCGCCAGAATACTGAATCGATTTTGCCACCTCAGTATGAGCAGAAAGTTCCGCAATTTTTTTGCTTGGGTCATTCAATATCGGAGACAAGAAAAAGTAAGCTGCCCCGCCAAGAATGAGCAATCCGAAAACAACAAGCACCGGCAAAAGCTTGTGGTGCTCTGGTTTTTTGTCTGCCACTGTTGTGCGGTTTTCCGTAATTTTTACTTCCTGAAAAACAGATTCTGCGCCCGACCCTGGCATCAATCCGCCAACTGGAACAGATTGCAATATTGAGTGTGCTGGATCGCCCGATGGATTAATGGGCTGCGCAGGTGGAGTATGCACTGCACTTTCTTTATTCGGATCGCGAAGTACATTTTGGACAGCTTCTTGATTGATTGATTCCTTTTGCGGAATAGAAGTTGCAACAGGCGCAACATATGGCATGCCGGAAGTGCCTCCATGCATGCGCTCAGTAACAACTCGAAGCGCATCCGCAACTTCGAGCGCTTTCCAGCCAGCAGCAACAAGCGCTTCACTAATCGCCTCATGCGAGACGCCGCGCTTCACTTCATTTTCTATGTATGCTATTAAATCGTTTGTTAACATAAGAACTAGATTTTCGCGGCGCTATTTTCGCCGAACTTTTTCATATCTTCAAAGACACGGATCACGACTGGATTTTTGCTTTCTGTGCGAAGCCAAATGCCGCCGATACAAGCGCTTTCCATTTCCGGAACAGCAGCTTCTGGACATTGCCCGCCCGCAGTAATCTTATCGAATGAATTTGAGCTAATTGGATACGTCACAGTAAAACCAGTAACGCTCGCCCCTGTTTTTTCTTCTTCAAGCGTCCAGTCGGACGGATAAATAAAAACTAAGTCATTCAATGTGTACGCATTCCAAAGTATGTCGCTTGAAACTTCAGGAATTGCATCGCTTGCCTGTTCGCTTGGCAAAACTGTCGCTGCGCGATCCTTCATCAAGAAAAAAATACCGACGGCAATTATAGCCAATACAAGGAGTGCCGAGAGAACATTTTTTTGCATGCGTCTATTATAGCGCCCCGACGCGATTGGAGAAAATAAAAACACGGGATTAGCCGTGTTTTTATTTTTGTGAATAATTATCACAATGTATTTTTTGGTGCCCAGGAGAGGACTTGAACCTCCACACCTTGCGGCACATCCACCTCAAGGATGCGTGTATACCAATTTCACCACCTGGGCATCATTTTGTCAATAGATACTGTTTCTGTTGTTTCCTCTCTATTGCTACTGCTTTTTCAATCTTGCCTCGCTTTCTGCTCAAGCAAATGACTTCGCGATTATAGTACATTCTCCGTATAATTTCCAGTGCTTCCCTTTTTGCATACTTAAGCTGCAAAGTCAGATGCTTGCCATCGTAGGCAACATAGCCAGAAACTCCAAGTCTTTTATAGATCTCCTCTCGGATCCAAACTATGTGATTCTTGCTAGCAGAAATGAATTCTAAATAAAACATATGTCTTGATCGCCACCTTTTATCCCAATATGAATAGAAAGTGCCGTCGCCATCGAAGCTGCCCCGTAAAAAATCAAAAAAATACTCATCCGGCAAAATTATTTTTCCGATTACTTTTGATTTCGCGGGCATAAAACCAATTGATTCAAGAAAAGAATAGAAAATTCTATCGCCTATTTGCAAGTGATAATAATATCTGTAATTCGGCCCTCCCCCGTGCTTAGACGCTATCTTGTTCGGCAAATCCAAGCATTTCTTAAAATTCTCAATCTGCTCAAGATCTTTTGAAGTTATGCTAATATGCCTGCCGTCATTGTATAAGCACCCATCACTAGCAATAAGCCCAATTGCATATGCAAAATTCGCAGACCATTCAATCTTCACGCTTCCTTTTGGTTTTGGTCCGCGCCTTGTCATCAGCTGATCATACAAAAAGCAGATTAAATTTTGCTCAAGATTATATAAACAAAAACTCACTATATACAAAAAAAAGAATACCCCTTTCGGGATATTCTTTAAGGAGACTATTCTGCTGCAGCTTCTTCTGTCTTGCCTTCCTTTGCTTCGATGACTTCCTCTTCGTGCTTGCCTTTGAGGGTGTACATCTTCATCTTGCGGGCGACTTCGCGGGCTGCTTTTTCGCGGACGTAGTAGAGCTTCGAGCGTCGGACGCGAGCGCGTTTGACGACTTCGATCTTGTCGATTGTTGGAGAGTAGAGCGGGAAAACACGTTCGACGCCAACACCTGAAGCTACCTTGCGGATAGTGAATGTTGCGCCGGCTTCTGTGCCGTGTTTGCGGGCCAAAACGAGGCCTTCAAAAGCCTGAAGACGGACCTTGCCCTTATCTTCAATCTTTGACCAGACGCGAACAGTATCGCCTGAAGAAAATTCAAGCTTTTCGCGCTCAGCGCTATTTATAGGTGTCATTACTTTAACTGCCATAGATGCCCGTTACTTTAGCATACGGCTCTGGTTTATGCAAATTAAAGCCCATACATGACCAAACGATCATCTTTGGGCAAAATAATCTCAAAATAGCCTTAAAAATCAATAAAAAAGAGCCTGCATCAATAGACGCAGGCTCAACATTTAACCACTATTTAATTACTCCTAATCCAGCACTTTCGACTTGCTAACATACGGACATCTCTTGTTGAACAGCTCCCATAAGTCTGCAAGCGTTTTGAGAAATTGCCCAATCTTAGTAAAGAGCAAGCCGATTTTTGTGACGAGCCATATTAACGGCGTCAGCCACCAGAGAATGCTGGCTGTAACTGATTCACCCCAAGCAGCGCGTCTTTTCTTTTTATCAATCTGCTTCTGGGTTTCCCTCCTCACAAGACGGTGAGCCTCGACGACAGAATATCCTTTTGCAAAATACTCAAGGACTTTCATTGTTTCGTCATCAGTCCAGCTTTTCTTACTGTGCTTTTGGCGATACTTTTTGTACCCTGCCTTAAAAGCATCAATCTTGTCACTCGTAATTATCGGGACTAGCAGCAATACAGCATCACGCATATTCCCATATCCGATCGGGAGACTCCTGACAAAGTTGAAGATATTTCTTGTTTCAAGTTCTGCTTGTTCTGCAGTAAGGCTCATAAGCCACTTGTTCTTGAGAAATACTTTTTTATCGACATTCCACTCTTTTTGCTCTAATCCTTTAATGTTCTCGCTAATAAAATCTGCTAGCGTATCAGACATTAATCGAATCTCAATATTGCTTTTATTGGAAATGAAATTAAGGACTACTGCAATCATCATTACTGCGACAACGATCACGAGCAAAACTCCTGCCCCTGAATCGAAGAACAATTCATAGAACGAAGCGCCATCTAGCAATCCTTGCATAAACGGAAGCGTAAGGGTGAAAACAACTTCTACGAGCATTACCCAATTTGTGAATTTTTGCCGAGCAACAAATTTCTTTTCGTCTTCGGTAAAGTAGATAACCGAACGAGCCATGATGACAAACATAAACATTGTCAGCATCACCCAGAGAAACATGATCGGCTGGTCAACAGCAAAATCGTATATGCCCATTCCAATCCAAGCAAAGAAATGCCCGACTGGACCTGCAATGTACTGATCTATGAGCTGAAAAACAACAGAGCCAATGCTCACAACAGCAAGAATTATTACCCACGTTGGCGTTATGTCATAGATGACATCCTCATTGCTATTTTTTGCTAATGAAATCAGCAAAAACAACACTGATGTAAGGCACATAAATGAAGAGAACGGAGCGATGCCAGCTAAACCTAAGCCAACGATCACACCCCAATACGCAACAGTGGAAACAGTCAGAACAGTTGCAGCAATTACACCAATAAGCGTGTATTTTAAAGCTACATTTTTTTCTAGATCTATATCAGCGACATTTTGAACTAATGTTTTTATACTGCTGAAAATTTTTCTCAGCACTACAGTTAGAATCCAAAGCGGAGTCGGGCTAAACATAATAACCATCGGAATGTACTGAACTGCTTGAGTCTCAATTAGTCGATCCAAGAAAATAGCAAAACCAATTGGCGACACTATCCAAAATAGAAGGTGTAAGCCAAGCGTAAGCCAAAATCCTGGGCAGATGTGAGTTTTAATTTCAACCCGCTTGTTAGGCCGGAAGCCAGCATTCGATCTTGCTGTTCTGTACATTGCCCAGTAGATACCGTCTTCCTGATTCACGATAAAATCATTGATGTGATTTTTGACTGAAAGGAATCGGGTAAAACTTTTGTTGGTAATCATGTAGTCATCATCTTCCCCATCCGGATAGAGGCTAAAGCCAAAATCCAAATTGAGCAGACTGAAAGCCCAAGCGCCTTTGCTCAAGCTTTTTTGGTAGCGATTGAACGGCTCGTTTTTCAAATCCTCAAATGTGAGTATTTTAAAGAAAAACTTCAGCCAATCAATAAAGCGCCGAATCCTGACTTTTGGCACAATGCCATTGATGAAGTCAGTATAGGCTTGCGAGAGCTCATAGATCTGCTTGTGCTGTATTCTCCTGAGGAAAGACTCATACGACATAAAATCGATATTTGTCCTCCAAAGCAGCTTGCGCCAAACAGAATTAGGCAGCATTTCTACCATACAGACAATCCGTATGTAGTTATTGTCCGCCGATAAGGCTTCCAAGGCCTCTGCCAGGAATCTTCTGTATTCTGCATGATCCTCCGGCGTATCTATTTCGTCAGAAGCAGTGCGGAGGTATTTCCAGAACACCAGTGCATTTGCCATCAGCTGCTTATCGTTCGCTGTATAGCGCTTGAAAGATAAGGCACCAATTGCCTCTTCTTTTGTCTCTAAGAGTTCTTTTCTGTACCCTTCGAGCGTAAATAGTTTTTTCTCCATTCGTATGTGGTTTTTAGTAGTTTATGTAAAATGACAATTTCAACAAAATACTACCTTATTTCCACAGAATGTCAATGTCCTACTCGAAGTCTACTGTTTATTCAAATTGAGCTTGAAATCCTCGAATTCCTTTGGCGCTGGCGCCTCAAAAACCCTTGTATTTCCTTCTTTATCTACGAAGCTAAGTTTAGCCGCATGGAGCATGAGACGCGGAAATGCCGCAATCGTTTTCTCATCGCCGTAGAGCTTGTCGCCGCCGACTGGATGGTTTGTGAAATTCATATGGACGCGGATCTGGTGGGTTCGTCCTGTGCGCGGCTTGATGAGGATGAGGCTCCACTCTGTAATATCAGAAGGATTGCTTGCGCTGCCGCGAGTTTTGCCGAGCACTCGATAGTCAGTGACAGCATCGCGAAGTTCGCCGCGCGTTCCCCTACCGCCGAGGAATTTTCGGAAATCGTTTTTTGAGCGGCCGATCGGCACAGCGATTGATCCAATATTTTCTTTAAAGCTGCCGCGAACGATTGCGAGATACTCTTTCTTCATCGTGCGATCTTGGAATTTTTCTTTGAGCATGTAAAAAGTTTCATTGTCTTTGGCAATGATCATGACGCCGGAAGTGTCTTTGTCGAGGCGATGGACAATGCCAGGGCGATGAATCTTGAGTTCGCTGCCAACGTATTCGTGCGAAGGCAAAGCACAATCGACGACGACACTTTTATTCATCTTGATAACGAGCGGTTCGCCGACATCTCTTTTGACTTTCTTTTCATTGAGCAAAAAGTCCGCGAGCGTTTCTTCGCAGTTGTGCCCGTCGCCATGCACAAGAAGGCCAGACGGCTTATTGATGACGAGAATGTATTTGTCTTCGTAAATGGTTTCGATCATTTGTTATGCGGCTTCTTTCATATTCTCAGCTTCGAACTGTGCGATCAATTCATTGAGATGCTTCGATGTCTTATCTTCGTGGCGAACAGCGAGCATTGTCTTCACCTCTTCATTGTCGCCGGCGAGCGCTTCAATAGAACTGCGGACGTCATCGTAAGCGTCAGCAATGCTATTGCCGTGCTTTCTGGCAAATCGAGCCATGATATCACACTGAACGATAATTTGGTTCATGACATCGAACTTCAGCGGACTATTTTTGAATTGCTTCTTAACGTTTTCGTCAGCAATGTTCTTGAGCATGTACGCCATTTTCTTCACTTCACCAAAGTCAAAATAGAGAATTGCCTTCGGCACAGCAAATTCTTTTGTCATATTGCCGGCGTGGTCTTTGAAATATTTTACCTCTGTCTTCCAGCCTCCTTTAATTGAACCTAGCAAATTGAATATTTTATTTTCGTACAGCTTGCTGTGGAGACCGCGGTATGTGACATCAATGCCAAG
>DAORIR010000004.1:0-18594 GCA_035438605.1 Minisyncoccota bacterium | reverse complement strand
AATTGCGGAACTTGGGTTGTGGATTGGTCTTGAGGAAAAATTGAGAAAGATTTTATGTGCTAAAATAGCCCCATGTCTGAAATTAAGCTTATGCCAGAAAATACTTTGGAAATAAAGTCAAAAAAGCCATTTTTCGCCCGTCGCGGCCGGACTATCGTCTATATATTGAGTGCTATTATCGCATTTGCGATATACATTGGCGTCACAAGCCAGATCAGCATTATTGATCTCAGAAATATTCGCATTGCTGAGTTTTTTGGTTTTGCAGCCTTTACTTACCTCTATGTTGCGCTTTTGATCAGCCCTTTCTATTTCGTCTTTCCGAATGCGCCGTTCCGCAAGCAGGTGCTCCATGCGCGCAGGGCAATCGGCATTTCGACATTTCTCTTTGCATTATTGCATGCATGTATTTCTTTTTTTGATTTGCTGCAAGGTTTTGCTGGTCTGCCTTTTCTCGGAGACAGGCAGATCCTCGACATGTGGCTCGGAGCGATCGCCCTTTTCATTTTGTTCCTGATGGCTGCGACGTCGTTCGATTACTTTTTCGATAAAATGGGCAAGTGGTGGGGGAGGCTGCATCGTTTCGTTTATCTCGCTGGCGCTATTATCATGGTCCATGTCATTGCAGTTGGTTCGCATTTCACCAACTTGTCGCGCCCAATTCCAGTTGCCGTCATGACACTCGTTTTCGCCTTGCTTGCTCTCCAGTCGTTTCGCTTCGCTAAATTGCTCGAGAAAAAAACGGGCAACAAAAACATCAACCAGATCGCCATTTCCATTCTGCTCTTCATATTGCTTGCAACGTATTTCTACATGCTGTTCGTTGCAAAAAGCGCGAGCATACACAGGCACTAATCTTCATCAATTTAAAATAAAAATAATATGAAAAAAATACCATTTGAAACATTCTTTATTGCAGCATCATGTCTTTTTGTATTGGCCTGCGCGTTCGCGGCAATGCCTCTTCCGGCTTCCGCCCACGTCCTCAAGACGGACGGAACTATGGGCGCAATTCTCCATATCGACCCGAACGACAGCCCTGTAGCTGGCGAGCCGGCATCGATTTTCTTCGATCTCAAAGACAGCGCAAATATTTTTGCAGTTGAAAATTGCGTTTGTGTCGTCTCTGTCCTGCAGAGCGGCGAATCTATACTCGAAAAAACGGTAACTCGGATTGCGCCCGTAACTTACACATTTCCTGAGCGATCAATTTATACTGTGCAGTTTTCTGGCACTCCAAAAGCTGGAGAAGGTGCAGCAACCTTCGAGCCATTCGTCCTTTCATATGACATACGCGTTGACACAGTTTCTGCGGCAGATCCAAAGCAAGCGGCAATAGAAAAAGAAGCCCAGAATTTCTTCCAAAAGCATTGGACACACATTATTCTCTTCGGCGGAGCCATCATTTTTGCCATATTTAGCATGATTCGAGAATCGCTCAAAAAGAAGGTATAATATCGGCATTATGAAAAACAAATCAATCCAGACAAAGGTTTCCGTTGGCATCGCTGCTGCCGTTTTCGTATTCAGTTTTCTCATTAGCAGTACAGTTTCAGCTCATGTTACCGTCAAGCCAAATCAGGCTGGCATTGGCGCTTACCAGACATTTACGGTTAACGTTCCAGTAGAAAAGGACATTCCGACAGTTGGCGTCCGCCTCGTTATTCCTGAAGGCGTCGCTTCTGTTACGCCAAACGTTAAGCCGGGATGGAGAGTGACTGTCAAAAAAGACAGCAATGCCGAAGACGCAAAAGTCACTGAAATCACTTGGACAGGCGGAAGCATTCCTGTCGGCCAGCGCGATGAATTCGCTTTTAGCGCAAAGACACCAGCGACAGAAACGAAGCTCAATTGGAAGGCTTACCAGACATACCGCGACGGCACAGTTGTCGCTTGGGATCAGGACGCAGGAACGCTCGATGAAACAGCCGAGAATGTCGGACCATATTCAACAACAACAATCATCAATGATCTTGCTCCAGTCGAGAAGAAAGGGAACGGCGCGCTCGCAATGAGCATCATTGCTCTTGTGCTTGCCGCTGCAGGACTTATCGTTGCGATCTGCGCGTATACAAAGATTCGCAAAGCAGCAAAGTAGCTTGAAGTTGCAATCAAGATTAATTAAAGGAAAAATAAATGACAATTATAAAATCCCCGCATGTCGGGGATTTTATAATTGTCCACTAGGTTTCTTATTGGCAGGCAAGTCCAGTTGGCGCTTTCTCGATTTCGATTCCAGTGTTGGTTGCATCGACACAGTAGAATCCGCTATTTTCAGCTGAGAGTTTTGAGTAGATGACGTATGAGCCGATTGCATCGCGGCAGCCAGCAAGTTTTTTCTCAGCAAATGCTCCGGCAACGCTTGTTGATTTGCAGAAATTTTTGTAGCTAAGCGTGTTCGCATCAAAGAAAACTTCTGCGTCGCCTTGAAGGCTAACGAGCAATGCAGACAATTCTTCGTCAAAGCTTTTGACTTGCTCTTGGGCGAGGCTGCTCTCGACGATAGTCGAGAAGGGGATGCTTTCAGTTGGAGCTTCGACAATCGTGTCGCCATTCCACTGCGTAAATGTCATAACCATAGAAACTTTTGCGAGGCTTGCAGGATCAGGACCCTCTTGGCTGTCGAAAGCAAGCGTTATTTTGCGAGGCAAATGGTCTGCCTTGCCGATCCAAGCTTCGCCGTAGCTATTGCTGATTGTGCCGAGCGTGTCGCTGAGGCTTGGGTCATTGTTGATTGTAAAAGCGAAATGATATGCCTCTACGCCATCGATCGTTTCTGGCATGAATCGCTGCGAAATAGTAATGAGGTTTGTCGAAGCTGCAATATCGGCAAATTGGCTAACCTTCGAGAGATCGCTGATGATGTCGCTGATGACAGGAATTGGCTCAGTGCCGTCAGCTGCTTCGCCGATCGGAACAGAGAGCCACTGGTTTTTGTAGTTCGCGAGATCAAAGAGAGCGAGCGGAGGAACCTCAGTCGTGTAGACGTAGAGATTGTCGGCGGTGAGCTTTGTATTTGCATTGATCGAAAATGTACCGGCCGCAAATGCGAAGCTTGCATTTGAGAGGAGATTTTTCGAATCATCTTTGCTGTACGATCCTCGGAGCGCAAAAGAAATGTTCGGCGAGTAGCCTGGCAGCATTGTGATGAGCGAAGCATCATCTTTGACGTTCGACATGTCGATAGAAATAGCAGCATCAAATGTTGCGCCTTTCGATTCGGTAATTGCCGCAAATGTATCGTCGCTCATTTTGGCGACAGAAATAAAGTAGCCAGTGAAGTATCCGTAGACTGCAGCGCCTGCCATGAGGACAAAGAGAATAGCGAAAACAACTTTGAGGCTACGCCAATGAGATTTGCCGTGAGCGATTGGCTGAACAGCTGAAACAGGGCGATCAAAAGGACTTTGCGCCTGCATTCTTGGCTGCACAGGAAGTGTTGCCGGATTTGATTGCATCGGTCGCTCCATGAGAGGAACTGCTGGCTTCTGCATTGCCGGTTGAACAATAGGCGCGCTTTTCTGTTTGTATGCATCAAGTGCGGCCATGAGGTTGGCAGGCTTTACATTGTGCATGGCGTTTTGCTGTGTGTTGTTTTGGAAAGCTGTGTTTTGGAATGGGCGAGTGTTTTGTTCGCGGCTAATCGGAATATTTGTCGCTTGCGGTGTAGTAGGCTGGGGAACAGCGGCAGGTGTCGCATAGGCAATGCGCTCTGCTTCGTCGACATCGGAAACTTGCCATCCGCTTTGGATGAGCATTTGCCGAATCATTTCCTTTGGCACGCCGCGATTAAATTCTGAATGTATGTAGTCGAGAATTACTTTATTGACCATGCAGAAATTATATCACTAAAATTAAAGTGCGCTCTTGATTTTGTCTGCATAAGTCTGCATTTCGCCGTCTTCATACTTTTCCAGCTGCCATGTCGCAAGATGATTGCTCATCATGTCTGGAATAAGCTTGATATGAAAGTGCGGAACCTCTTTGCCTTCAACAATAGAATGAACCATGTCAGAACCCGTTGCAGTTTTC
Organism: Minisyncoccota bacterium; assembly: GCA_035438605.1. Lineage (GTDB taxonomy): Bacteria > Patescibacteriota > Minisyncoccia > Phycocordibacterales > UBA9973 > JAGOSA01. The sequence continues at coordinate 14,562 of DAORIR010000004.1, read as the reverse complement.
ATTGCGCCCATCAGCTTCTTGGCTTTAATGAACATTCTGCCGAGCAATTCGTCTGGGACATCCTGCATCCACCTGTATGGCTCTTTTGTAATAAGCAGCAAATGTCCTTTAGCGATTGGGTGAATATCCATAAAAGCCAATGATTCTTCGTCTTCATAGACGATAGTTGCTGGGATTTCGCGCTTAACTATCTTGGTAAAAAGTGTGTCTTCGTGAGTTTCATTCATATATAGCAGTATATGGTAAAATGGACCTGTGAAAAAGTGGGAACTCGCTCCGGATGTACCGGAGCATTTATTACTCAACTATGGAGAAATCGTCCGCAAGATGCTTTTTGTGCGTGGCTTAACAGCAGAAGCTGACGCTGAAAAATTTTTAGCGCCGAGATACGAAGACCTTCTCGATCCATATTTGTTTCGAGACATGGAGAAAGCTGTTGTCAGGATTTTTGAAGCAATGGAAGGGAATGAGAAAATTGTCGTTTACAGCGACTACGATTGCGATGGCATTCCGGCAGCGACAATTATGTCCGATATGTTCAAGCGCATTGGCTATGAGCATATAGAATTCTACATTCCGCATCGCCACGATGAAGGCTACGGTCTGCACATGGATGCAGTCAAAGATTTTATCGATAAAGGCGTGAAGCTTTTGATTACATTTGATCTCGGCATTACTGCTGTCACCGAAACTGCAGCTGCAACTGCCGGCGGTATCGATGTCATCATTACTGACCACCATTTGCCGCACGGAGAATTGCCGAGAGCGTATGCGATTATCAATCCGCATGTGGATGCGATAGTAGAACATGTAGATGAAAATGGAACGGCTGCGCAAAAATTCGCCACGGCATATCCCGAGCAAGTTCTCTCTGGAGCCGGCGTGTCCTTTAAGCTCGCGCAAGCGTTCGTAAAAAAGTACGGCGAATACTACAAGATCCATGACGGCTGGGAAAAGTGGATGCTCGACATGGCAGCGCTCGGTACTCTTTCTGACATGGTTCCGATCCGCGGTGAAAATAGAATTCTCTCGTACTTTGGCATGAAAGTTTTGCGACGCAACAATCGCCCGGGATTGCGCGCACTTTTCAAAAAAATGAAAATGGATACCGAGCACCTCACTGAAGATGACCTGACGTTTATGGTTGCTCCGCGCATCAATGCCGCGTCTCGCATGGATACGCCGATGCGCGCATTTGAACTTCTTGCAGCTGACACAGATGCGAAGGCAATTCCAATGGCCGAGCATTTGTCGAACATTAATGACGAGCGCAAACTTCTCGTCGCCAGAATAATGAAAGAAGCCAAAGCGACACTTGCGAAGCGCAGCAATGAAAGTCCGGTTGTCGTCATCGGCAGCACAGGCTGGGGAGCGGGTATTCTTGGCCTTGTTGCCGGCAAGCTCACTGATGAACTTCGCAAGCCGGTTTTTGTCTGGGGAGTTGAAGAGGAAGATGAACACATCAAAGGCTCGTGCCGTTCTGATGGCAGCGTGAATGTCGTAGATCTCATGACAGCGAACACAGAATTTTTTGTACAATTTGGCGGACACACTGTTGCTGGCGGTTTCGTCTCAACGCGCGAGAAAATTCATTTTCTTGAGGAGGCGCTTTGCAAGACGTATGTTTCGGTTACTGAAGCTGTAAACAGCGAAACATTTGTTGCTGCTCCCAACATGGCGCTTGCGACAATTTCTCTCGACAAAGTAAAGCCTGCGTTTATCGCAGACCTCGATCGCTTCGCGCCGTTTGGTCTCGACAATCCAAAGCCAATTTTTCTTTTCCAAAATGTGACGCTCGATTCCGTAAAACTCTTCGGCAAAACAAAAGAGCATTTGGAAATCACAATGAGCGACGATCGCGGTTCATCAAAAGCAATTGCGTTCTTCAAGACGCCAAACGATTTTACGATTGCAGATGCTGACGGCATTCAGCAGCCGATCGCCGCCGGTATGAAAGTCACGCTCGTCGGTACACTTGAAATGTCGTATTTTAGAGGAAGGGAAGCGAGGATTAGGATTGTGGATATTTTTTAATTCAGTCGACAAAACTGGACGAAGGAGTACTATTTATATATGAAAACACGCAATACGGTACTCATTATTATTGTCGTTTTGTTGATTGGCGGTTTTATCTTATTTAAGAAGAAGGCAGTGGCACCAGTCGAAACTAATACATCGAGCCAAAATATGCCAGACGATAATCAGACACCAGCGGGCTCAACAACAGCTGGAACGCCGACTAGCAATACGACAAATGGCCGACCAAACTGTTTGCCGAACGATCCAGCTTCAATCAAAGTTACAAGCCCAACTGCTGGCCAGTCATATTCTCTCGGCGAAGAAGTCACAATTAAGTGGACAAGCTGCAACGTCAACAGTGTCCACATTAGCCTCGGCAATGGCGGCAAAGATATGGGCATGCTAACGCAGTCGCTCATTCCGGCGCGCCAAGGCTACTACATCTGGAAAGTAAATTCCTCATGGGCTGCTCAGGAAAATATTCACACTGGATACTTCTTCAGTATCTACAGCGCAAATGGCGCGGCTGAAGTGATGGGGAAGAGTGCTACATTTACTATTAATTAATAATTTATTTTAATTCATAAAACGTATGGAAAGAATAACATTCAAGATTTTTATCAACGCACCAAAGCAGCACGTTTTCGAAACGATGCTCAATAAGCCGACGTATGAAGAGTGGACTTCAGCTTTTCAGGAAGGCTCGACATACAAAGGTGATTGGAGCGAAGGCAGCAAAATACTGTTTACTTCAACCGCTGACAATAATCAGTCCGGCATGTCCGCAGTCGTCAAAGCTAATCGTCCGTACGACTTCGTTTCGCTTCAGCATCTGGGCGAAATAGTTAATGGCGAATTGAAGACGTGGTCAGAATCAGAAATAGGATATCCAGCAGATGCCGAGACATTTGAAAATTACACATTTACAGAGAAAGACGGCGGCACAGAAGTTCTCGTCGAAATGGACACGAGCTCAAAGTATAAAGAAATGTTTGAGACGATGTGGCCGAAGGCTTTGGAGAAATTGAAGGAAGTTGCTGAGCGGTAATCTAAATACATTATTCATAATAAAATCATTTGCTATGACATATCCAGAATTTGTGCAGGAGTTGAGCGGGCGCTTTGGCGAAGAAAGGGGAGTTATCATGGCGCTTCGCGCTGAAGTCGGATTTCTGCGCCGCTACATGGAAGAGCACGGCTCGCCAGATTTCAAAGATAAGCAGGAAGCAATGATCGCTGACTTTTTGGAAAGGCATCCGGCGAAATAGATGCAGATAGATCAAAGGAAATAAAAAAGACCGAATAATTGTTCGGTCTTTTTTTGTAAGCAGATTGAGAAGATTTAGTTTGCAGGAGTTTCAGATTTTGTTTCTTCTTCGGCTTTATCTTCTGTCTTGTCATGGCTATGCCCATGAGCAGCTGCGTGTTCGTGAGTATGAGCATGTTCGTGTCCGTGATCATGCGTATGTACATGTCCAGCGTGCGCTACAGAATTATGCTTTTCCAAAAGCTTTCGGTAAACATATGCCTGAGCAAGGTATGTAACCATAATCGTAATGAGAACGCCAACAACGAGAGCAATCACGCCGATGAGGTTGATGAGCAAAGCGAAAAACATCATTCCCAAAAGCTTCCAGCGGTAGCCTTTTGTCATCGCTGCGCTTTTCTTGAAAGCTTCGACAATTTTCATGTTTTTGTCGACGATGAGGTAAGGAGTGAACATGTATCGGAGAACGATTGCAAAGATAATGACAACCATTGCCGCAAGCAATACGAAGATCCACGGCGAAGGCGTCAGCTCAGGGCTTGCTATTGCAATGCTCGCCATTGAGAGGCTAGTTGCAACAATGATAGCGACTGGGATGAGTATTATGAGGAGCATGAGCAAAACCATTCCCAAATATTTCCAGAACAATTTCCACTGCGAGAAGAGATCATTCATTTCAGGCTTTTTGCCGTCGACAGCATTGAGCGTGATTTTGGTAATGCCAAGCGTTGCGGCGATGCCGACAACAGAAGCAACGATACCAATGTACTCAGCTTGTCCAAGCCAATTGATAATAACCAAAACAACCGATATGCCGATGTATGTCCACGGAGCCTTTTTGAATTCCTTCCAGCCGAACCGAAACGCTTCTCTGATTGAAAATGTTTTCATATGTGGTTGTTTATACCACGCTTTGGTATATATGTAAAATGAGACTTATTAGCTTCTCTTGATTTCACAATCTTCCTTATTTTGTATAGAATGCTCCCATGGCAGGCACTACTCCTTCGGACGAAAAAAACGAGAAAAAAATTACCATCTACACTGATGGCGCTTCGCGCGGCAACCCTGGTCCGGGCGGCTGGGCAGCGACTATGCAATTTCCGAATGGCCGCATCATTGAGCTCGGCGGGGCAGAAGGGCACACGACAAACAATCGCATGGAGCTCACCGGCATTCTGAAAGCGCTCGAATACATGCGCGATCACCTCGGTACAGCAACTGTTGTCGAAATCAATTCTGATTCGGCTTATGCACTCAACGGCATTACGAAATGGGTCTATGGCTGGTTCAAGAATAATTGGCAGACAGCAGACGGACAGCCTGTAGCGAATCGCGATTTGTGGGAGCCAATGTATCAGCTTGTTTGGTACTTCAAATCAAAATGCGAACTCATATTTACTAAAGTCTCTGGACACTCTGGCGTTCTCGGCAATGAGCGCGCAGACTTGATTGCAACATCGTTTGCTGATGGCGAGCGAATTTTGCTTTATGTTGGCGGCAGCAAAGATTACGAAAGATTGCTTGGCGATTCTGTCGGCGACCGAAGCTTGGCAACGGAAATGAATGCACAGCAAGACGAACAGCGTCGCAATCAAAATCGCGAAAAGAAAATCCGCAGCACAACGCCGGCATACTCATATGTCTCTCAAGTTGGCGGCATGATCGAAACGCATCGCACGTGGGCGGACTGCGAAGCTCGAGTCAAAGGCAAGAGCGGCGCGAAATTCAAGAAAGCATTGTCAGAACAAGAGGAAGCGAATATAATCCTCGAGTGGACGACAGGAAAATAGCAGAAGGAAGTCCGATTAAGATTAGCATTGCCGGTTGGCTCGCCGGAATGCTCGCAGCAAGCCTCTTCCGAAATAGTTTTATATACATAATGCCGATTGCAACAGCAGTCGGCATTTTTATTTGGCCGAGCAGGAGAAAAGGAGACACCAAAAGTGCTTACATTCTTTTTCTGCTATTTGCCGCGCTCGCAATGTTTCGCTTTGCGTATACAGATAGCAAAGTGAATGGAGAAATCGCTTCGCTTCCATTTGATCAGAGCATTGAACTTGTCGGCATGGTTACGGCTTCGTCTGAAGCCAGCACTAATGGTAGCCAATTCATTGTTAAGGGAGTGATAAATAATAATAAAGAAAATATAAAAAATAATTCAAATAATCCGCAAGAAATAAAATTCCAAGTCCGCGAAAGCGAAGGCCGCGAGTATTCGTACGGCGATATGGTTGTTGTGGCAGGGAAGATCGAAAAGCCGGAGCCATTTGAAACATCGACCGGCGGCATGTTTGACTATCCGAACTTTCTCAAAAAAGACGGCATTCTCGGCATCGTCAAAGCCAAAACCATAACTGTCACTGAAAAGAATAAAGGCAATCCGATTTTGCGCACGCTTTTGCGATTCGAGAACAATCTCGAAAATGTTCTCAAAACATTGATACCAGAGATGAAGGGCAGCCTTTCGAGCGGCGTACTCCTCGGTGACAAGCAAATTACAAAAGAAAATCGCGATGAATTTATTACGACTGGTACGACGCATATCATTGCGCTTTCGGGATATAACGTCAGCATTGTTGCAAACTTCTTCAAAGATCTTTTTTCTTTTCTGCCTCTGGCTGGTGCTCTTGCAATGGGCGGATTCGCTATTGTCCTCTTTGTTGTCATGACAGGTTTGCAGTCGAGTGCGGTTCGAGCAGGAATAATGGGCTGCATTGTTCTCTTTGCCAAAGCCAAAGGCCGGCAAGCCAACATTGGCCTCGTGCTCATGCTTGCGGCTTTTGTGATGACGGCGATCAATCCGTATACGCTCTACTATGATGTGTCGTCGCAGCTTTCTTTTTTGGCAACCGTCGGCATTATTTATTTTGCGCCGACTGTGCTGCATTGGTTTACGTGGGTTCCGGAAAAAAAGTTTGGGCTTCCGTGGCGAGAAATTGCAGCCGGCACTATTGGTACTCAAATGTTTGTTTTGCCTTACATCCTGTATAAGACTGGCGTGCTTTCGATTATCAGTCCGATTACCAACATTGCCGTTTTGCCGTTCATGCCATATCTCATGGCTTTTGCCGCAGTCGTGGCAATTGTCGGCATTGTGTATTTGCCGCTCGCTATGCCGTTTGCGCTCATTGCCGAAGGGATTGCCGGCGCTATTCTTTTTATTATTCACATTTCGACAAAAGTTCCGCTCGCTGCTGTTCCGTTTGTCACTCCATTTTGGGCAATGGCTTTGATGTACATTTTCTTGCTGTACAGATTCGATCCATTCGGATGGAGAAAGAAACCGTAATCGACACTGCTGTCGGCAAGTGATATTCTGTTTGAAGAAAAGTTCATACTATAATTTCACCAAAATTAAATAAACCGCTATGCATACGAAAGATAAAACAGAAAAGCTTCTCAAGGAGCTGAGGAATATCAGCAGCCAAGCTCAGATAGAGCGCGAGAAAACAATAAAGCATATTGAAGCCGAGGAAAAGAGGATTGAAGACGGATACAAAGCAGATGCGATGAAGGTGTATGTCGAGTACATTGTTGAAGAAAAAATCAAAGCTGCCGCGAAAAAGGCCGTTAGTTTCTATCCCGTTTATTGGCTCGATTCTCAGCATGATTTGCCGAGGCAATCAAAAAGGCGAACGAAAACAGATCTCGGTAATGTTGGATACTATCTCTATGAACTCTTGATTGAAAATCTTTTTACTGTTGAAGTCATCAAGTTAAACGAAGACAACATGTATGACAAGAAGATCAGTAAAGACGAGCTTTTGTTCGACACAGCAGTCGTCAAAAATCCTGGGCAATACTTATGTATTGTATGGAGATGAATTTTTAGACAAAAGGCAGTACTACAGTGCTGTCTTTTTTATTCCAATGTATAGTGCTGCTTGATTGACATAAAGTACCGCTGTGCTATTTTTACTTGAATCCCTAAAAACAAAATAGTATGAAGAAAGTTATATTGCTGAGGTCAGCCGAACCAATTGATAATGATGGAGTAAAAAAGGAAGATATGGGCCTTTCAGAACGAGGATACGGGCAGGTGAGAGCCTTGCTAGAAAAACTGAAAGAGTTTATTTCTCCGGATGATGTCGTGGGTATGATTTCGTCGCCATCATCGTGCGCGATGCAGACAGCGAGCAAAATTAAGGAAGCATTTTCTCCTCACGGATTTGAGGTTGAAGAGAGATTGGCATTTGATGCAGTAGGGGGCCCTGACTTTCGTTGGCTTAGATCCAAAGTAGAGAATTTCCAGAAAAATGCCGTCTTTACTGCGTTAGTCATTGTTGCTGGTCCAGAGTACGTTCAGGATTTTCCGATTTGTATTAAGCGCTGGAAAAATGCCACTCATTATGGCGAGGGTGTTTGCATGTATCCCGACAGAGCACCGTCTGAAGACAAGCTGATCTTAATCTAGAAAAAGAGTACGAAAAACACAAAACAACAAAAACAAAAAAAGAAAAAAGCCCGCTCCATTTGGACGGGCTTTCTTTTTTATTTGGATAATTTATTCAGTGAAAAATTGCTCGGCAACTCTCCAGTTGATATTGGCGAAGAAATCTTCGACATACTGCTTTTTGCCGGATGGCTGGTAGTCGGCGACGAATGAATGTTCCCACATGTCGAGCGCGACAACAGGTGTTGTGTCTTGGAGTTGGCCGAGGTGCTGCTCGTCTACCCAATGCATGAAGAGCTTTCCTTCGCGATCCCTCGAAAGCATTGCCCAGCCGATGCCGCGAGTGAGAGCAAGTGCTTTGAACTTTGCCAAAAATGCATCAAATGCGCCCCATGTATTTTTGATTGCTTCTTCGAGCGGACTGCCAGAAGCGAGGGGAGTTGCTCCGCCTTCAAGAAGAGCAAAATATTTTTCATGATTCTTCATCCCGTTCCATTCAAATGAGAAGCGGCGCATGACTTCGTTGATAGCGTATGTATTTGCTTCAGCGTCTTTTGCCATTTCCTCAACTTTAGCTAGAACTGTGTTTGCATTTGTGACATAGCCTTCGTATAGCTTGATATGTTCGCCAATCGTCTTGTGTGATATGCCTTTGAGCTCCGGAATGGAGAAAGTTCGTGGGGTAAATGTATTCATACGTCTATTATATGCCAAAATGCTATAGTAAAAAAATGCGAAATACCTACGCTTCGGTTTCTCTTGGCGCAATCAAGAATAATACTGACACCATCAAAAAAACTTGCGGCGATGGCGTCGCCGTCTGCGCTGTTATTAAAGCAGACGCCTATGGGCACGGCATGGTAAAAGTTGCAGAGGTTTTGTCGGCAACAGCTGACTATTTTGCGGTAGCACTTGTGGACGAGGGCGTACTGCTTCGCGAAAACAATATTGTTCTGCCGATTCTCTTGCTCGGCTCAATCGACAAAGATGAAATAGAGAATGCTATCCAACATAATCTAACAATCACTGCGGCATCGATCGACAAGCTTACGATGATCGCTGAAGCAGGGGAGAAAGTTGGCATCGTTCCGACAGTTCATTTGAAAATAGATACCGGAATGGGACGCGTCGGCGTCAATTGGGAAAGAAAGGAATCTTTTATAGCTCTTGCGAAAGCATATCAAGATGAAGGCAAGATAAACTGCGAAGGTATCTATTCGCATTTTGCAGATAGTATGGATGAAGAATATACCAGAACTCAGTATTCGCGCTTTAAAGGAGTAATCGACCATGCGGCACAGCTTGGCCTTTGCCCGAAATATCTGCACATCTGCAGTTCGCGCTCGATTTTTCTTTTCCCTGATTTTCATATGACGATGGTTCGCCCGGGTATTGCAATATACGGCATTGAGCCTGAGTGCAACTCTCACATTTTTTCCGAGAGCATTATGCCTGCACTCGAACTCAAGACAAGGGTGACTTACTTTAAGGCAATTCACAAAGATGATATTGTCGGCTACGGCAAAACATACAAAGCCAAAGACGATCTCGAGAGAATTATTACATTGCCACTTGGCTACGCTGATGGATATCCGCGCAGGCTTTCGAATTGCGGCAAAGTTATCGTCAAAGGAAGAATCTATCCAGTTGTTGGCAGAATTTGTATGGACCAATTCATGGCGTCTCTCGGCACTGACGGGGAAGCGTATGTCGGCGATACAGTGACTCTCATCGGCAAAGACGGTGAGGCAGAAATTCGCGTGCAGGAAATTGCCGAAATGATTGGTACGACGCCGCACGAAATCACAACCTGCCTCTCAGCCCGCGTTCCTCGCATATATATAGACTAAACTTGTCGGAAAATGCTTGCATTCTGGGCTCAGGGGTCTATACTTGGAAAAATTCTAAAACTACTGAATATGATCTTCATAATGAATACTCTCAGCTTCGAATGGCTCAACGAGCATTTCGGAGAGCGGCTAGGTGGCCCGCTGATAAAAGTCATTCCTAATCTTGATGGCAAATTGCCATGTAGCGTAGATGTAAAACAACACATCTGTATTGAGCGCAGAGGCCTTGTTCCGGGCAATTACCTAAATGCTATCCGTGAACAGAGTGATGGGGAAGAAGTTATTTTTGTTAATGACATTAACAATCCTGCACCACACCTGGATAAAGAGACTAAGCTTTCGGCCGGTATCAACGTTATCCATATTGCCGATGACAAAGTCTTTTTGCAGATTAAGATTCTGCTTGATGTTTTTGAAAAGGAAGCAGTAGAAGCCGAAAGGAAAAAAGAAAAAGTTAAATAATGACTAAAAGAGCCCCGACTGAGGGGCTTTAGTTTTGGCCTAGAACCCAAATTCCTTGAGCATGCTCTCGAAGGTATCGTTGAGGAATGTCGTAATGAGGAATGCCGGCAAATAGACTATAGCCAGCAAGACTAAAAGCAGCCCTCTAAAAAAGTAGCCGAGGAATGTCTTGAGCCAGCTCCAGAGCGGGCCGAAGATTTCGCCAAACATGGTTAATATTCCTTCCATGTTCGCTATCCTACTATATTGCTCGCCGGACGCAAGTTGGTGTGATAAAATATCACCATGACTATACAGACATTTCTATCGACAATAAGCGACTCAATCGCAGCGATGGGTTTGCTTTGGTTCCTCGGATTAGTGATTATTGACATCATTTTGTGGCGCATTCATCCAGCAGTAGGCACAATTGGCGCACTTATTATTCTCGGCTACTTGCTCAACCTTTTTTAAATTCTTATGTTCAGCATAGAAACATTTTCAACGCTTGGTCTTCTCGGACTGGCTATTGCAATCTTTGCTGAAACAGGCCTTTTGGTCGGCATAGTCTTTCCGGGCGACAGCTTGATCTTTGCATTCGGCATTTTGGCGGCTGTCGGCAAAATGTCTTTCATCGGCACGATCATCGTCACAGCAGTCGCGTCTTTCCTTGGATACGAAGTTTCATACTATTTGGGAAAAAAATACGGCACGAAATTTTTTGAAAAAAATGATTCCGGCCTCATCTCGATCAGCAGCATGCAGCGCGCCGAGAGGTACTACACACGCTTTGGCGTTTTGACGCTTTTGTTTGCGCGCTTCATTCCGATACTTCGCACGGTAGCGGGGCCGCTCGCGGGCATTGGCAAGATGCATCGCCGCACATTCATGATTTACAATGCGATTGGCGCAATTATCTGGCCTGTCGTCGTTGCAGGCATCGGCTATTTCTTCGGACAGCTCGTTCCAGATCCAGATCGCTTTATCATGCCAATCATTATTATTGTCGTTGCGCTTTCGTTGATTGCGCCAGTTTGCATGAGAATGTACCACAAGTATTTAAAGAGAAAGAAAGCACGAGAGCATGCAGCAGAAATTCGATCTCAGGAAAAAGGAAATGAATAAGTATCAGCTGATAGATTCCGGTGTTGGCGAGAAGCTCGAGCAAATCGGCGACATTGTTGTGCGCCGCCCAGATCCCGAAGCTTTGTGGCCGAAAGGTTTGCCTGTCGAGAAGTGGAATGAAGCGATGCTTTCTTTCGATCGTGTCGATTCAAAGACTGGCGTTTGGAAAAAGAAAAATGTTAAAGGCGAAACGGCTCCGGACGAATGGAATATCGAGCACGGAGGCATTACTTTTGTCATTAAGCCGACATCGTTCAAGCATGTCGGCATTTTCCCAGAGCAGATTAACAATTGGGAATTCGTCGCAAAAATAATTGCTGATGCAAAAAATAAAGGCAGCGAGGCGCACTCGCTAAAAGTTTTGAACTTGTTCGGCTACACAGGCGGCGCAACCATTGCCGCTGCAAAAGTAGGTGCTGAAGTGACGCACGTTGATGCTTCTAAGCCTGTCATTGAATGGGCAAAAGAAAATGCCAAGCAGAATAATCTTTCAGAAACGGCTATTCGCTGGATCGTCGATGACGCTCTCCAGTTTGCAAAAAGGGAAGTGAAGCGCGGCAATAAGTACGACGCTATCGTTATGGATCCGCCAGCTTTTGGCCGCGGTCCAGATGGCGAAGTCTGGAAAATCGAAGAAAACTTTTTGGAACTTTTTAATGCTTGCGTTGAGCTCCTTTCAGATAAGCCAGCCTTTTTCATAATTTCAGGATATGCTTCTGGCTATTCGGCGCTAGCTTTCGGCAACTGTCTCAAAGAAGTTGAAAAAAAGCATGGCGGCACAATAGAAGTACTTGAACTTGTCTTGAAAGAATCTTCATCTCGAGGTGCTTTGCTTCCAGCTGGCGTTACGGCAAGGTGGAGAAATACTCAGTAAGTTTTCTGTTGTCGTGGTACCACTTATTATTTGGTGCGGTAAAAATGTTGAGTTTCCAGCTGGGCAGTTTTGTGTAGCTCCTCGCATTAGTTGCAAAGCGAATCTTTCCGATCTTCATAAGGGCAAGAGAAATGTAGAAATCCTCAGCCCAAAAATATAAAGGCAATGTTTCCTTAAGCCCAATAATGGGCGTAAATCCGCCAACTTTTTCATAATCTGCTTTTCTGCAAGCGAAATTTGAGCCCCAAGCAAAGTAGTTCATTTTTTGCTTGGTCGCTCTAAGGATTCGAAATTGCCAAAAGCTAACAAAGTGCGACCACATGTTGTTAGTCAAAATCGCATAGCCCCCAACGATACTGACTTTTGGATCGGCAAGCGGTGCTGTAAGATTCTTTAGCCAATTCTTTTCGGCAATTGAATCTCCATCGAGGCAAGCAATGATGCCGCCGCTGACAATTTCAAATCCTTTGATGCGCGCAAAAGGTACGCCGTCTGGACCTTTGTAATCAATTACTTTTACATTATGTTCAGCTGCAAATGAATTAGCGATTTCAAAAGTTCGATCGCTTGCATTGTGAACAATGACAACAACTTCATCTGGCTTCATTGTTTGCTCGAAAACAGAAGCAAGGCATTTGCCGATTATTTTTTCTTCGTTGTGCGCGACGATCAATACAGACGTTTTCATAAAATAAAATATGTTTTGCTGCTCTATTTAATGTGAATAACCACAATCTCTGGATTCGTTCCTAGTCGGAGCGGCGACATTGCTGTGCCGACGCCGCACGTTGTGAGGGAGACGCCAGTTTTGTTGCTAGCAGTTCCGTCGGCATTGAGAGTGCGGTCAACAACGCCGTACGTATTCTCTTTATATATTCTTTTGACGAGCAAGTTGATCGGGAAAAATTGTCCGCAATGCGTGTGGCCAGAAACGACGAATGTTATTCCGGCATCCAAAAGTGCGTTAGTGTTTGTTGGGTCATGCAAAATCGCAATGCTCGGCAAAGCAGGCGAGCCATCGTTGCGCGCATTTTTTCCGTTATTGTTTGCCATAAAACCAGTTTTCGCCAATCTCTCTTTTGTTGATTCGAATGATTCGCTCCGATAATCCATGCCGACAAAAATAGTGCCATTGATTTCGGCTGTGCTGTCGAGCAGCGTCGTTGTGACATTGCGGATAATTGGATAAAACTTTTCTGGTTCGCGGTTGTAGCTTTCGTGATTGCCCGGAGTGTAGACAGTGCCAAATGTCGAAACGATATCTTTGAGCGGAGCCAAGCCTTTTTCATAATCAAAAACTGGGCCATCAATTATGTCGCCAGCCATGAGCACAATGTCGGGTTTCTGCTCATTGATTTTGCTGACGACTTTTTTCATAAAGCTGCCGCTGCGCACGACGCCAAGGTGCGTATCTGAAACGAGGACAATATTTTTGCCAGCCCACTTTTCGCGAAGCTCAGGAGAATTGACTTCGTACGTGACAACGCGCGGCATTGTTGCATTGATGATGCCGTACCCAGTCGCGATTGCGGTGATGGCGATGACAGCAATTCCCATAGGAAACATATTGATTGTGCTGTTGCCGGTACTAACGGCAATCAGCTTTATAATTGCAAGCAAAATCGCGCCCATGAAAAGGTAGATCAAAATCGGCAGCCACGTTACAGAAATCAAATAGAAGACATTGTTGAGGCTGCTGAAAATAAAGTTGCCGATTGCCATAGTAACAAGGAGGACAATAGGCATCAGTATGAAAACCCATGTCATAACCTGCTTTGCGAGCGGGGAGCGGATGATTCCGAAGGCGACGCCAGCTTTAAATATCGCGACGGAAACGCCGGCAATCAGGCCGAGAAAGGGAATGACGAAAAGCAAAAAAGATAATTTCATAGACGAAGTATACAGCAATAGTTGCTTAGTCTGGGCATTTGATTTATTTCTATTGTTGTTGTATAATTTCGCGAAATCATACAATCACATTAAACACAATAAACTAAAAGACTATGGCCGTATTTGAATCAATTCTTAAGGGAGGCGAAGGCGTCGTTGCGTATCTCTTAATCATGCTACTAATATACTTCGGTATAATCTATCAAGTCTGTCTCGTACTCGATGGAGAGTGGAAAGCTGGTGTCGCTCGAACGTACAAAACATGCCAATCAAAGCTCGATTTTTTTAGAGAAAAAATCCTAATGCAGAAATGAATGTTAAGAAGCCGCGTATACTCGCGGCTTCTTTTATTGCCTATTTCTGCTAGAATAGCCAAGTTATGAAAAAAGGTCATTGGTTTTTGTTTCTGACCATATTTATCGATATGCTCGGCATCGGCATTCTCATTCCGATTTTGCCGCAGCTGCTTGGTGTCCCAGGCTCCGAATACTTTTTGCTCGATCCAGCGCGCGCTGACCTCGGCCTCATTTACCTCGGCATTTTGACAGCGAGCTATCCGCTGGCGATCTTTTTTGCTTCTCCAATACTCGGCGCTCTTTCCGACAAGTACGGACGCCGCCCGATTCTGCTCATCTCTATTTTGGGAACGTCGCTCTCGTACTTCGTTTTTGCTTTTGCCATCATTACGAAAAATATTCCG
>DAORIR010000003.1:0-18887 GCA_035438605.1 Minisyncoccota bacterium | reverse complement strand
CAGGCGCTGAGCGGTAATGCCTGCCATAGCACCGCCGGGATTGTGCGTTCGGTCAACCTCAAAATTGCCGGCGACAAATTCAATACAGATATCATTGGCTACTTGCGCGACGAATTCAAGCTTTTGATCGGCGAAAAAACCGCAGAGAGTGTTAAGATTGCTATAGGCTCAGTCGCGCCGGGCGAGCCAATGGAAGCTGAAGTTCGCGGACGAGATCTCGTTACTGGACTTCCGCGCGAAGTTGTCATCACTGATGCTGACATTCGCGAAGCCATGGGCCAGTCTATTCTCGGCTTGATCGATGGCATCAAAGAAGTTTTGGAAACGACGCCGCCAGAAATTCTCGGAGACATTATGCACCGCGGCATTGTGCTTTCAGGCGGCGGTGCCATGCTTCATGGCCTCGATACCTTGCTTCAGAATATGCTTAAGATTCCAGTTACTGTTACCGAAGATCCTTTGACTGCAGTTGCGCGCGGCGCCGGCATTGTGCTCGAAGATTTAGAATACTACAAGGAAGTATTGCTTCCAGATTATGATACGGAGAGATCAAAATAAATTTATTTCATACAGAGACCGAAACTTCCGCAGCTACAGAAAGCGGATCGTTGGCGTTCTTGCAGTAGTTGTCGTTGTCGTTGGTATTTTCTTTGTTGCTGTCGGACCGAGGCAAACTTTGGCGGCGATTGCGAGCGTCGGCAATTCTATATTTAAGGTAAAGCGATCAGCAGGGCAGGGAATTAGCGAGGGACTTGAGCTTTCAAAATCCAAATCGACATTGATCAATGAGAAAAGCGAACTCGACGAGAAAGTAAAAGATCTTGAAGCCAAGCTTGCTGCTCTCCCGACGCTGCTAGATGAAAATGCAAAGCTGACAGAAATGCTGGCACGCAAAAAAGAAGGCGTTCAGCTGATCATGGCGCGCATTTTGATTAAGCCAAGCGAATCTATATATGACACGATTGTTGTCGATGCTGGAACTGAAGAGGGAATTGTTGTCGGCGCAAAAGTGCTCGCGCGCGGCGACACTCCGATCGGAACAGTTGCAGAAGCAGATCAGCATTCAGCCAAGATAAAATTATTCTCAACGTCAGGTGAAATCACAAAAGCTGTCATTGTCGGCAAAGATATTTTTATAGACTTAAAAGGCCAAGGCGGCGGCACGTTTGAGACGACGCTTCCGCGCGACATTGTCATCGAAAAGGGAACAACAGTGGCAACACTCGACAGCGGCGAAACAATTGCCTTTGCCGAAGAAAGTTTGGCTGACTCGCGCGATCCATTTCAGAGAGTTTTGTTTCGTTCTCCAGTGAATATTTTTGAGCTGAGGTTTGTTGGTGTGGAAAAATAAAGCAAAATATTTAAAGCAAAAAAAGAACGACTTACATTGTAAGTCGTTCTAGTACTATTGCTTCGGTTACTTATTATTTTCAATAAGTTTCCATCCTCCTCCTATAAGCTCGTTAGTTAATTCCTGATACTTTTCAGGTAAATGCTTCTCTGTGTTTATGGTCGCAGTAACGCGGTAGCAAGCAAAACCTTTTCTGTGCTCATTAAAGGTGTATCTATCCAAATCTTGTTCAACATCTGTGACAATAAAAGAAATATTGCAGATTCTGAGACGAGACTTTCCCATGCCGTTGTCAATTTGAGGGATTATTTGTACCTCTAGCGTTCTGGTTAGTTTTCTACTTAAGCCTAGCCAAATGTAGTAATCTACGGTGATTGTCGGAATATTCATTTTTTTATTTTTAAGGTTATTAGCATTATACACTATAAATATAAATAAGTCAAGTACAGAAAAACCCTTATTTTGCTATAGTAAATTCACTTTGAATAGATTCAGCTTCGAAATTAATAAGAAATTGAACGTGGCTTCGGGAGAACCTTCACTCGGCCGAGCCGGTACCGTCCATACTCCGCATGGCGACATTTTGACGCCGGCATTTATTCCGGTTGGCACTAAGGCTACAATCAAAGCTCTCACCCCAGAGCAAGTCAACGAACTTGGCGCGCAAGCAGTTCTTGCAAACACATACCATTTGTTTTTGCAGCCAGGGGATGAGCTCGTGGCAAAAGCTGGCGGCCTGCACAATTTTATGAATTGGCACAAGCCTATCGTCACGGACTCAGGCGGCTTCCAAGTTTTTTCGCTTGGCGCGGCGTACGGCAAAGAGATTTCCAAAGTCACAAAGATTACTGACCCATCGCTTATGATTCCAGAACGCTTCGACGACAGCGATGCGCCGAAACTTGCGACTATCGATCGCGATGGCGTTTCTTTCAAGTCGCACCTCGACGGCTCGATGCATTACATTTCTCCAGAAAAATCTATTCAGATCCAACACAACCTCGGCGCCGATATTATTTTTGCTTTTGACGAATGCACGTCGCCCGCAGAAGATGATCGCTACCAAAGCGATGCGCTCATGCGAACGCATGCTTGGGCGAAGCGATGTTTGGAAGAGCATGTAAAGTTGGGCAGCGAAAGTGCTGCAAAAAACAGCGACGCAAATCAAATCGCACTCTTTGGCATTGTCCAAGGCGGACGCAATGAATCGCTCCGCAAAGAATCTGCAAAAATAATTTCCGAAATGCGCGCGAGAGGAAAAGATGCGCAGGGTAATGATGCCGATTATGAATTCGATGGCTTCGGCATCGGTGGCTCATTTGCTAAAGAAGATATGTCGTCGGCCGTAAAATGGGTCAATGACATTTTGCCGGAAAACAAGCCGCGGCACTTGCTCGGCATTGGCGAGCCAGAAGATTTATTTATGGGTGTCGAAAACGGCGTCGACATGTTCGACTGCGTTGCTCCGACTCGTAACGCACGCAATGGCACGCTATACACACAGAGCGGCAAAGTAAACATTTTGAATGCGCAATTCCGCGAAGATTTCGCTCCGCTCGAAGGCGACTGCGGCTGCTACACATGCAAAAAATACTCACGCGCATATTTGTCGCATCTCTATCGTTCAAAAGAAATGCTCGCGGGAACGCTCGGCACAATCCACAACCTCTACTTTATAGCGAACCTCGTCAAAGATATTCGCTCATCAATCATGGCGGATACATTTGAATCTTTCAAAAATTCGTTTCTTGCCAAATATCTCAAGGAGGAGTAGTCTCAAATAAACTCTTTCAAAAAACCTTCCTCATGAAAAAACTCATATCTACTATTGCCCTCCTGTATGGCTGTCTTTTGCAAATAAACATTGCTCATGCGCAAGACAAGTTTGAGCCTCAAATTGATCCTGCAATTATTGCCCCGTGCCTCGAAGCCAATATTATTATTCTCAATGACAAGTCGTCGAGCATGGGAAGTGCTGAAGTCCGCGCATGCTTGCTCATGTATCCATTTTTGCATAACTTGCCGATTGATATTAATCATGTCTGGATTGGTGCTGCAACATTTGGCAGTTCATTTCAGGCTTTTGCCCCAAAGTATGATTATGCAGAAGCAGAAGAGCAAATTATCTGCATGTGCTCATCGCCATCAGATCAAGACGCTACAGTTCTCAACGAAAATCTTTTCAAGCTTGTCGAGGCTTTTAACCAAGCTACGCTTCGCCGCGGCAAAGAAGTGCAAAATATCGTCGTGATTATTTCTGACGGCGTATTGATTTATCCAAAGCCTGCCGAAAAGACTTTTTCGATTCTGAAAGAAAGGTTTGCTATTGATGTTTTTGCAATTGGGCTCACTGCTGATATTCGCGGGCAAGAATGGCTCAAAACTTTTGCTTCTCAAAAAAGCTATTTTACTGATGGAGATGCAGATAGTGTTGTTCAAGCTATTTTGAGTAGGAGTATTTGTCCATGAATCATTGCAACAAAGAGCTGCTCGTTAGCAGCTCTTTTTGTTTGGATATGCCTTGTTGTATACTCAGCAATATGGAAATCCCGCAAATCGGCGAGCACTATCGCCACTACAAATCGACCGGAGGCATGGATCATGTCTATGAAGTTGTCGGTATTGCAAAAAATATTGAAATGGAAATCGATGATCCTGATTCGATTATGATTGTCTACAAGCCGCTCTATCACGCCGACATTTTGGATGGCACGCATGCGACCATGTTCACTCGCCCACTCTCGCTTTTTATTGATGAGCTAGAAATCGATGGCAAAATGAGGCCGCGATTTACAAAAGAGTAATTCGTTGACATCGTACAGTAAGCGGGTATAGTTGGAGAAATCACATTATTTCCATTCCTACAAAAACTAAACACGATGAAAAAAACGTACTACCTTCCCGTTATTTTGCTGCTAATGGTGGCTGGAGTTGCTGTAACTCTTTTCTCCGCCGAAAATGTTGAGCTTGAATACGATTCGCACCAATATAGAATTCGAAAATTTGGAGCCAATCTCACTATTATGGGCTACTATGCTGAAGAGGATGATGGCTACAAGATTGTCTACACTGGCAGCACTGTCGACACTATTCCAAAAAGAAAAGAAATTGTCCCGCTCTTGCCGGAAGGCGGAAGCAAAATGATTGACGGTATCACTAAAGAAGATACAGCAATATTCAGAAATGTCTTTGCGCTAGCATTTCCTCCGGAGAAGTAAAAACAAGCATGGAAGCAGAAACAAGAAAGGCCACCTTACGCAGGTGGCTTTTTCTCTGCCAAATCTATAGAATGGACAAATGGGAGTTTTTAACCTGCAGCCAAAATTTGAGCCAGCCGGCGACCAGCCTGCAGCGATCAAAAAAATAAACGAAGGACTGAAAAAGGGTATGCAAAGGCAGACCCTTTTGGGCGCGACTGGAACCGGCAAGACATTTACGATGGCCAACGTCATCGCAGCCCAAGGCAAGCCGACGCTTGTCATTGCCCACAACAAAACGCTCGCGGCTCAGCTCGCGGCCGAGTTCAAGGAATTTTTCCCAGACAATGCCGTCCACTACTTCGTTTCCTACTACGACTTTTACCAGCCTGAAGCCTACATGCCGGTGACAGATACATATATAGAGAAGGATGCGAGCATCAACAAGGAAATCGACCGCTTGCGCCATGCTTCGACGCAGTCGCTTTTGACGCGCAAAGACGTGATTATTGTCGCATCAGTTTCGTGCATTTACGGTCTCGGTTCTCCAGCTGAATATGAAAAGACAAACTTGAAGCTCACGCTTGGCCAAAAGATGACGCGCACTGAACTTTTGGAAAAATTAATTTCGATTCGCTTCGAGAGAACAAATGCTGACCTCACACCAGGGACATTCCGTGCACTCGGAACAAAAGTCGAAATAATGCCGGTTTCGGAAGCTGTGACTTTTTCTATTGACCTCGTCGGCAATGCGGTCAATCGCATGCTGAAAATTGATCCTGTCACGTCGCGCATTTTGAAAGAGGAAGAAGTTGTCTACATTTTCCCAGCGAAACACTTTGTGACAGATAGCGATCAAGTTGAGCGCGCACTCAAAAGCATTCAGCATGAACTTGAAGAGCAGCTCAAAGTTTTTGAGTCGCAAGAGGGAAGACTGCTCGAAGCTGAGCGACTTCGTCGCCGAACGAACTACGACATCGCAATGATTCGCGAAGTTGGCTACTGTTCCGGCATCGAAAACTATTCGCGCCACCTCTCAGGCAAAATGGCTGGCGATCCGCCAGATACTTTGCTTTCATATTTTCCGCACAAAGCCGACGGCAGCGCGGACTTTTTGACGATCATCGACGAATCGCACGTCACGATCCCTCAGCTCAACGGCATGTACGCGGGCGACCAAGCACGCAAAAATACGCTCGTTGAATTCGGCTTCCGTTTGCCGAGCGCAAAGGACAATCGTCCACTCAAGTTTGAAGAATTCGAAGAGCGTATTGGCCAGCTCATTTTCACTACAGCAACG
The DNA here is from genome assembly GCA_035438605.1 of Minisyncoccota bacterium. Lineage (GTDB taxonomy): Bacteria > Patescibacteriota > Minisyncoccia > Phycocordibacterales > UBA9973 > JAGOSA01. The sequence goes on along the minus strand of DAORIR010000003.1, from coordinate 13,039 downwards.
CCGAGCAACTTTGAGCGCGACAACTCTGAGCAAATCGTTGAGCAGATCATTCGCCCAACAGGTTTGATCGATCCAAAAATTACGATCAAGCCAATTCTTGAAGAAGGCGATTACCTTGGACAGGTGCAAGATTTTATCGAAGAAGCTGAAGGCGAAATTCGCGCTGGTGGTCGCGTGCTTGCGACGACGCTTACCAAAAAAATGGCTGAAGATCTCGCGGCGTATCTCAAAGAGCGAAAAATAAAATCCGAATATTTGCATTCTGATATCAAGACTATCGATCGCATTAAAATCCTGACCGAATTCCGTAAGGGTAATTTCGACATTCTTGTTGGCGTCAACTTGCTCCGCGAAGGCCTCGACTTGCCGGAAGTTTCTTTGATCGGCATTTTGGACGCCGACAAAGAAGGTTTTTTGCGAAGCGAAGTTTCGCTCATTCAGACGATTGGCCGCGCTGCCCGCAACGTCAACGGCCGCGTCATTCTCTATGCTGACAGAGTTACTGGATCTATGGAGCGCGCTATCGACGAAACCAACCGCCGCCGCGACAAGCAGCTCGCCTACAACAAAGAGCACGGCATTACGCCGAAGACTATTGAAAAGCGAATTCATGACATTGCTGAATCAATGGAAAGCGATCACGACAAAGCTGTCCGCGCTGAACTCGAAATGGACTTGTCGGTTATCGGTTCGATCGAAACCTCGAAGTTCGGCAAGAAGAGCAAGAAGGGCAAAAAACATCCGCTCGAAGAATTGATCAAGATGAAGGAAGACCAAATGAAAGAAGCCGTGAAGTCGCTCGACTTCGAGACTGCGGCGATTTTGCGCGACGAGCTCAAGATTTTGCGACAGCGTCTTGTGGAGACGGACTAATTCGGCTCGTCCGCGCAGGCGTGCTACTATTTACGTATGGAAAAGAAAACCCTTGGGTACATATTATTCGCCGCCGCAGTTCTTGCGCTCATATTAGTAGTGCTATTTAAGCCGCCACAAAAAGGCTTGCCTGTCGTCAACGAGCCAGAGCCGACTGAATCGCTCAATGTTCTCGCAAAAACAGACAAAAAAATTACAAAGGAAACGGCAAACGTTTCGATCAATGTTACTTACCCAGAATTCGAAAATGTGCCCGCTGTCATCAATAGCGACATCAAATCATTCATTGATACTGAAGTTGCCAATATTGAGAAACTTGTTGCCGAAGGAATGCCAGATTCTGTTGTTACAAGCTATTCATTTTCTGCTAACTACGAAGTCGAACAAGCGAATACTGACTATTTTAGCCTAGTCTTTACTGTCAATGAGTACACTGGTGGCGCTCATCCGAATCAATACTTCAGAACTTTCAATTATGATGTCGACACTGGCAAGGAACTTAAGCTCTCAGATCTCTATCCTGTTGACGATAAATACTTGAATAATCTCAAGCCGAAAATTAAAGTAGGCGTTCATGAAGAACTCGCAAACCGATTGGCAGATGCAGGCGACAGCAGCATGAATCCAGATGATATGCTTTTTGAGGATATCAATGACTTAGACGAAACTGCTTTCCAGCGCTTTACCTTCGGCACAAGCTACATTCGATTCTTCTTCTCTCCATACGATATTGCTCCATATGCAGCAGGTCCGATAGTTGTGAAAGTCGATCGATAAACGACAATACTTTAGTAGTATATGCAAAAGAAAAATCCTGCACTTAATGCAGGATTTTTTATGCTTTGTTGGTGCTGCCTACTAACTGACTCGTCGTCGGCGATCTCTGCGACAAAATTGTGTGTCGCGGTAAACGGTTGTTTTTGACGCGCCTCTCGGGCTGCGATTCGTGTATGGATTTCTCCATCTGTGATAACCAGGGTGAAAGTATGCCATCAGCCTTATGTTTTAAATTGGTTTATTTTGAGAGTACCACCTTCCTTGGCTTGCGTACAGTCTTTTTTGAGGATATCTTTCGCGGTGCGCGAGCTTTTGCTGGCTTTGCAGCTTTGCTGTTGCGGTTCTCGATGTGGTCATCGACTGACCAGATGCCTCCGCCCAATATAAAGAGAGCAGAAAGGCCAGCGAAAATCGAAACGTGCGAGTAGACTTTTTCGCCAAAGAAAAAGAATGTTGCAGTGAAGACAAAGAATGCAATTGCTGATGTGATGCGAGTCTTGAATCCGAAAATGAGGAAGAGTCCAACAATCAGTTCGATGATGCCGACCGAAAGCGTCCACATTGCTGCCGACACGGGCATGACAGAGAGCAAGTTAAAGCTTTCGACAACTGTAACGAAATACTGAGGATTGAATATTTTTTCGTAGAAAGCCAAAAAGACGAATGCTCCACCGAGCGCAATACGCAGGACGAGTGGCGCGTAAGCAGCAAGCTTATTTCTCATGAGCATTGGTATGCCGACGATGTGGTCGAAGCTTGGTCGGCTGTCAGCAAGAAGGAAGAGGGCAACTGCGCTGCCGATGACCTCGAGGCTACCAAAAAGGTAGCCATTGTTCAAAAGACCTGCGAGGTAGAAGCCGATAACGATCAGCAAGCTTGGTGTAATGAGGAAGCCGAGCAAGAGGCAAAAGCCGACGATGAGCTCGAAAGCGGCGATGCTGACTACAGTAGGCGCAATCGGACTAATGAGTACGCCGTGAATGCCAGCTCCCATGAGCATGATACCGAGTCCGAGGCGAAGTATCCATGGTGCGTAGTCTTTGTAGGAAATTATTTGCTTCTTGATGAATGAAAGTTCGTGAATGAAAGCCGGAATGTGGTGGCCGAGATAGTAGAGTGCGCCAATCATGAGAATGACGCAGAGTATGATCATGACATTGTTGATGTCCTGCAGCGGCGAAAATAAAAAGCTAAAGTCTGTACCGCCGATATTCTTGAGTGTTTCTGGCTCAACGACATAGCCAACATGCGCACTCGCAGAACGAGCGCCAAGAAAGAGAAAAGAAAATGCTAATGCAATATAACGCATCTTATATATCAGTATATGCGAAGTCGAGCGCAACAAGTAGCAAAAAGTGTGGATATAAAAAAAATAGCGAGAATAAAATAGGAAATAAAAAATAAATCGCGCCGCAGTTATACTTGCGGCGCGATTGTTGTTGGTTAGACCATACGATCGAAATGTTCGACGAAGGAAATTTTTGAATCGATCCTTCTTTCGGTCAGGAAAAAATCTGCAATCATGTTCATGACGTCAAAAACATACAATGATTCGCTCTTGAATACTTTTGTTTTGAAGGCATTTGAATTGCAGCCTATCCATTTGAATTCGATTTGAGCCATTTCTTTATCCGAATGAAAAAGAGAGAGATCAAGCGTGAGTACTTTATCTTCGTTCCTGTCTAAAATCACAAAACTAGCGTCTCCTGAAAGTGGTGCGGTGTTTTGCTTGGTCGCTAGCGCAGGCAAGAGGTTGGCTGGCAAAGTAAATTGCTTGTCTTTTTCGACAATATCAATCTTGTGGGCTAGCAGTGCCTTTTTGACGTAGTCATAGCGGCGGAGCAGGGAATCGATCGTGGGATTTTTGGGGCTTGTGGCCAGTTCGGCATATGAGTATTTTGTTTTCATCGAGTTTATTTTTTCTAAATATATAGTGTTTCTGCCTTTTGTCAAACTTGCCCTGCGTGCTATACTCTAGCCGTGAGATAGTAACCCCCAGGCGCAATGCGCAGGGGAGTTTCTGCCTATACTAAAGCGAAGCATCCACACATGAAAAACCCATCAAGACAATCTAAAGAAAATGTAAACCGAGAAAATGATTTTTCGGCTGGCAAAATTGTGGTAAAAGGCGCACGAACGCACAACCTCAAGAACATCAGCGTTGAAATGCCGCGCAATAAAATGATTGCGATTACTGGCATGTCAGGTTCTGGAAAATCATCGCTTGCATTCGATACTATTTTTGCCGAAGGCCAGCGACGCTACGTTGAGTCGCTCTCTTCGTATGCTCGCCAATTTCTCCGACAAATGGGCAAGCCTGATGTCGATGAGATCTCTGGTCTTTCTCCGGCTATTTCTATTGATCAAAAATCGCGTTCGAACAATCCGCGCTCAACTGTTGCGACAATTACTGAAATCTATGACTACTTACGTGTCCTCTATGCTCGCGTCGGTCGGCCATTTTGTCCAATCTGCGGCGAAGAAATCAAAAAGCTTTCAAACGAAGAAATTGGACGCTTCATCCAAGATAAAGTTTCGGAAAAAACAAAGGAATCAAAATCAAAAAATGGAAAAGCAAAAGCCCTGAAGAATGTAATGGGCGTTGAGTTCGACGATCGTCTTGTTCGGATTTTTGCGCCGCTCGTGCGCGGACGGAAAGGCGAATACTACCAGCTCTTGTACGACATGCTCGGCAAGGGTTTTGCTCGCGTACGTATCGACGGCAATCTTCAGAATCTTCGCGATCGAATCGAGATCGATAAGCACAAAGCCCACAACATCGACATTCTCGTCGACGAAATTGCACTCCATGAATTTACCGACAATCCTCGCGATACAGAAATCCGACTTTCGGAAGCGGTTGAGCGCGCTATTCTCGAAACAGAAGGCTTGGTGAAAATTTCATTTGGCGAAGAGCAGAATGGCGACGAGCCAGAAGCCAAAAAGAAAAAAGGAGACATTGTAGCAGATGAAGCTGAAGAATTCCTGATGTCAGCAAAATTTGCTTGTCCAAATGACGGCTTCTCTTTCCCTGAAATCGAACCGCGACTTTTCTCTTTCAACTCTCCATACGGCGCATGTCCAACTTGCAACGGCCTCGGCACAAAATATTTCCTCGGCACAGAGAAATGTGAAGACTGTGGCGGCGCGCGCCTTCGTAAAGAAGCGCTCAACGTTTTTCTCGGCGCTGATCTTGGCAAAACGACTGAGAAAAATGTCACCAAAAAAGGCGACGTTCTTACATACAATGACAAGCGCAAAAACGTTGTCGACGTCACTTCGATGTCGGTCACTGATGCTGTGAACTTTTTCGGTTCGCTTAAGCTTACTCCAAAAGAAAAAGAAATCGCTAAAACTGTTTTGCGCGAAATCGAAGATCGACTCATTTTCTTGTACGATGTAGGGCTCGATTACTTGGCGCTCGATCGCCGCGCAAATACTTTGTCCGGTGGCGAAGCTCAGCGTATTCGTCTCGCTTCGCAGCTCGGTTCAAAACTCGTCGGCGCAATGTATGTCCTCGATGAACCAACGATCGGTCTGCATCAGCGCGACAATGAGCGCTTGATTAAAACACTCGAAGGCCTGCGCGACCTCGGCAATACGATTATCGTTGTTGAGCACGATGAAGACACTATCTATGCATCCGACTACATTATCGATATCGGCCCGAAAGCTGGTGTTCATGGTGGGGAAGTTATTGCGAGCGGCTGGTTAAGCGACATGCTCGAAAAAACGCCTGCTGCAAAAAAACTGACAAACGGTTCACGCACGCTTGCCTACCTCCGCAAAGAAGCAGAAATTGCTGTACCAGAAAATCGACGCGAAGGCGACAAGGGAATAATCAAAATCGTCGGTGCAAATATTTTCAACATACAAAATCAAAATATGGAATTGCCGCTAGGCAAGCTCGTAGCGATTACCGGCGTTTCTGGTTCGGGCAAAAGTTCATTCCTCTACGAAGTGCTCTACAAAAATCTCCAAGGAAAATTCGAGCGCAAGTATCGCACTAATACTATTTTTAACTGCGCGTCATTTACTGGCCACGAATATTTGTCGCGCGCAATTTTGATCGACCAGTCGCCAATCGGCCGTACGCCTCGCTCAAACTTGGCGACATATACTGGAGCATTTACACACATCCGCGATCTTTTTGCGGCAACAGAAGAAGCGCGCCTCCGCGGCTGGAAAGTTAATCGATTCTCTTTCAATGTCAAAGGCGGACGCTGCGAAGCTTGCGAAGGCAATGGCGAAATCGCTGTTGAAATGCACTTCTTGCCGACTGTCTATGTCACGTGCGATGTCTGCAACGGCAAGCGCTTCGACAAAGAAACGCTCACTGTTAAATTCAAGCGCAAAAATATTTTTGAAGTTTTGGAAATGACAGTTGAAGAAGCTCTCGAATTTTTCAAAGATGTTCCGTCGATCTATGATCGACTCAAAACACTCGACGATGTCGGTCTCGGCTACATCAAGCTCGGCCAGTCTGCAAAAACGCTTTCCGGTGGCGAAGCACAGCGCGTCAAAATCGCATCTGAGCTCTATCGCCCACATCTCGAGCGAACAATGTACTTACTCGATGAGCCGACTGTTGGTCTCCACTACGACGACGTGCAAAATTTGATCGCCGTCCTTAACCGTCTCGTTGCCAAAGGCAACAGCGTTATCGTTATTGAACACAACCTCGATCTCATCAAGTGCGCTGACTATTTGCTCGACTTCGGTCCAGAAGGCGGGGAGGGCGGCGGCAAGATTATTGCTCGCGGAACTCCAGAAGAAGTCGCAAATCATCCAAAAAGCCATACCGGCAAGTATTTGAAGAAAATTCTCTAAAAGTTATAAACAAATTATCCGGAAAACAGCCCTAAGATCAGGCCGTTTTTTTGCTACAATAAACAGAATGGCATCCGAACAGTCGCCATCAGATTTCGCACGTCCAAAATATCGCCAGCTATTCTACGTTGCGGGTTTTTTGCTTGTCGTTTTTTCTCTGGCAAACATGACATCGCCGCGTCTGCGCGCTTCGGGAACTATACTTGAATCTGAGGATGTGCTTGGGCAGATGGTGCCGATCACAGATAGCGATGCAACAGTAACTTTTGTTTCGAGTGCTGCAAACAACGATCAAGGAGCGACAAATAATATGGGCGTTAACATCCCAATAAGTACTGCTTACGATCCGACAGGAAATAGGCTATTTGCCACTGATTTGGCAAACAATCGCGTGCTCGTTTTTGATCTAGATGATACTGCGGGTGATTACTATGTTGCTGATTATGTGCTTGGGCAAGCTGATTTCACTAGTTCTGGCGGCGGCACATCTGCCACTACGCTGAATACGCCAACTGGACTTGCGTACGATTCGACAAATAGCCGACTTTTTGTTGCTGACCATGCCAACAACCGAGTGTTAGTTTTTGATGTTCGAGCTTCCGGCAGCGGCAGTCAGTCTGCTTGCGGTGTCGCAACAACGGGTATTGCCAACGGCATGAGCGCATCTTGTGTTATTGGTAATGCGGATATGAATGGTACGGCAGCGTCTGGTCCTCAAGCTGCAACATCTGGTCCGACAGGCCTTGCCTACAATAATGCAACACAGCATTTGTATGTTTCTCAGCTCGGGGCAAACCGCATCACTGTCTTCGATGCGGACCCAGCAGTTCTCACGTCAAACGGTATGAATGCATTCCATGTCTATGGACAGCTTGATTATACTGGCACGACTGTTGGCTGGGACGATATTACATATGGTGCTGGTGTACCGAGCGGACGATCTCTCAATTCGCCACAGGGAATCGCAGTCGATGCCGGAACTAATATGCTCTATGTCGCTGACTCGGGAGATGGTCGCGTTGTTGTTTTTGACACTACTCTTGTTGAGACAAATCCGAATGGAGACTACGGTATCTATGCAATTGGCAAGCCTGATCTTGATACTTACAACTGGCTCGATCCACTCAATGACCCAGGCGGTCCATATACAGAAACACCAAGACAAGATAGTTTATTTAGTCCGTACGGTGTTGCCATTGATACTGTAAATAAACGCTTATATGTTTCAGATACTCAGTACCAGCGCGTGACTGTTTATGATGTGCGGCCATCGGGCAGCGGCAGTCAGTCTACATGCGGCGTCGCAACAACAGGTATTGCAAACGGCATGAATGCATCGTGCGTGTTTGGCCAAACAAACTTTACTGATATTTCGAGCGGCACTTCGGCAGTAAAAATGAATCAGCCTTACTACCTTTCGTACAATGAATCAGGTAGCCAGCTATTTGTTGCAGAATTTTCCAACAATCGAATACTTACTTTTCCGACAGTAACTCTTTCAAATAATTTGGCCGCAAATAATAATCTTGGACAAGTGACATTGTCGACTGTCTACACATACGACGGAACAGAAAGCCTTACAGCAAATGGCATTAACAGTACAACCCCTGTCGTCAACAGTTCTGGTTTTGATAATCCAAACGGCATTGCCATCGATAGTGCTCACGATCGAATGTTTGTCGCGGACAGTGACAACAATCGTATTTTAGTTTTCAACTTAAATGCTGATGATACTCTGATTGATGACACTGCTGACTTTGTGCTCGGTCAGGCAGATTTTGATGATGTTGGCGCTGCGACCACTGCCACTGGATTAGACGCACCTCAAGGCTTAGTTTACTGGCATGCTCCGTCAGATATTCAGTATTTATTTGTCGCCGACAGGGATAATAGTCGCGTATTAGCATATAATGTGGGCTCGATTTCTAACGGAGAAGCTGCGGTTGCGGTTATTGGCCAAACATCCTTTACTGCGGCTGTTGCCGGCAGTCCGACTCAAACTAGTTTGGTAAATCCAACCGATGTTACTGTTGACTCAGTCAATAATCGTCTCTATATCAACGATACAAAAAATAGCCGTATTTTGGCTTATGATATTGCAACACTTACAGCTACTAACATGCCTGCTATGGCGGTTATTGGACAGCCGGATTACACAACGGGCATAAACGGATTGAGCGCAACAAAAGTTAATGAGCCAGGGGCATTGCTCTATGAAGCTTCTACTGAAACACTTTTTGTTTCAGACGGCAGAAACAATCGTGTGCTGACGTTTGATGCTTCGGCAATTGTTGACGGCAGCAATAATGTCGCTGCAACTCATGTACTCGGCCAGACTATTTTTACCGCCAATACTGCAAACACAACACAGTCCATGATGACCAATGCCGAAGGCCTTGCTTACAACCCAGACAACAATATGCTTTTTGTCGCAGCAGACGGATCTCGCGTGCTTGTATTTGATGTAGCTTCGATAACAGATGGCGAAAACGCCATTGCCGTTATTGGGCAACTTAACTTTACAGGAACAACGACAGGTTCGTCGGCTTCTGCGCTTGATGATCCAATTAAACTTGCTTTCGACAATACAAACGACGATTTATATGTTTCAGACTCTACCAACAACCGCGTCATAAAATTCAATTTTGTTTCGCTTGATACAGCTTCAATTTCTTCCTCGGCTCAAGCAGGAACGCCATATACTGCAGCACTCACTTCTTCAGATTACCAAGGGACAGTTAGCTATGAAGTTGTGTCAGGCGCAATGCCGACGGGGCTTTCGTTTGATGCAACAGGAATAATCGGAACGCCGACAGTTGCTGGCACATACAACTTTGTCGTGCGAGCAGTCGACACAATCGGCAGCAGCGGCTTCAGGTCAAATCAGCAATCATACTCAATAGTAGTTGCAGCGGCGCCAGGCGGTGGAGGCGGAGGCGGCGATCCAATTCCGCTCTGTACTGATCCGATGGCAAATAATTTCAATGCGCAGAATGATTGCGAATACGATCCGCCGATGGTGACGATCACAAGCCCGGGCGTAACTGGAACGTATACGATTTCTTCGAATACAATTGCAATCAGCGGCATTGCATCTGATCGCGATACAGTTACTTCTGTTGTTTACTCAATCAATGGCAGTACTGTAACTCCGGCCACTGGCACAACTGCATGGACAACATCGCTCCTTACTCTTATCCCGGGGTCAAATACATTTACTGTCACTGCCTACAACAATCATGGCTTGCAGACATCGCGCACGCTCATCATCAACTATTCTGTTGCGCCGCCACCAGATTGCGACGATGATCCAACATTGCCGGGCTGCGACCCAGCTGATCCTCCAGAAACGTGCGCCACAAATCCGTCGCTTCCTGGCTGTAATCCGCCGCAAACATGTGCAACAAATCCGTCGCTTCCAGGTTGTGGTCCAGTTGATCCTCCTGAAACCTGCGCTACAAACCCTTCACTTCCGGGCTGTACTACTCCAACAAACCTTTGCCTTGAGCCAGCAGCGACCAACTTTAATGGCGCATTGCCATGCGTTTTCCCTGAGCCGAATGATGTCTGTACAAACATTTCGGGAATTCAAACATCTGTCCCAGTAGGCTATGAATTGACGCTTGGCATCTGCACGTTGATTCCAACAATCGACGATCCTGACCCTGTTGATCCCCCAATCGATCCACCAATAGATCCGCCAGGCGGCGGGGGAGGCGGCGTTGTCATTCCTGTTGAAGAAGTGACTACTTCAATTGGCGTCATCGGCCTGATCGCGGGATTCTTCACAATGCTGCTCGGCGCATTCGGCGGAGCGCTCGCGCTTTCTGAAATTGCATTTATTCCGGCGCGCATTTGGCAGCTCATTCTCGGCTTCCTCGGATTCAAGAAGAAAGAGCGACACTGGGGTGTTGTCTTTGATGCCGTCACTAAGCAGCCGCTCGATCCGGCATACGTTTCGCTCTTCGATGCTGCCGGCAAAGAAGTTGCGACTGCGATTACCGACCTCGAAGGCCGCTACGGATTTTTGGTGCAGCCTGGTTCGTATCGCATTACGGCAAACAAAACAAACTATCTGTTCCCGTCTCGAAAGCTTGCAGGAATGAGAAAAGATCAGATCTACACTGACTTGTACTTCGGCGATTACTTCGATGTCAAAGAAGAAGGCGATATTATTATGAAAAATATTCCGCTCGACCCTGAGCACTTTGATTGGAATGAATATATAAAAAATGAAAAGCATTTAGTAAAAAGACATGCTGGACGCGCACGTGCAGCGGCGATTTTCTCCAACATTCTTTTCTACGGTGGCTTCGCAGCTTCAGCTGCAGCGCTTTACTTGCAGCAATCGACATACAACTACGTTTTGGTTGCAATCTACATTGTCTTGTTTATCTTGCGCCAGTTCGTCATCAAGAAGCCATCGTACGGCGCTGTCTCGAATGTCGGCGAACCAATTCCATTTGGCGTCGTGAAGTTCTATTCAAAAAATATGGGAACATTGCTCTCGACAAAAGTCCTCGACAAATACGGCCGCTACTACGCACTCGCGCCAAAAGGCACGTACTACGCTGTCGTCGAAAAGAAAAATGACGACCAAAGCTACGAAGCGCTGCATACAACTGATTCATTCAACAACAATAAAGGAGTGATCAATAAGAAGTTTAAAATATAATTAAATATACAAAAAGCCCCCTAGAAATAAGGGGGCTTTTATTTTTTTTAATTTACTTAGAATACCGGACTATTCTTTTAAGTAAAAAATTTCTTGAAAAACTATTCCGTTACTGTGTGTTTTTTCTTTAAACATAATCATGTTCACAATATCATTGTGTAAGATAACAACAAGATCATTGGCTTTTACCTCACCAGTCGATAGTTGATCGTGCTTGTGTCTTAAGTTCGTGATCTGTCTTGAAGTTTTGATTTCGGAGTCCGTTCTATTTTGAAGAGGCTTGTTTGGGTCCCAAACTCCACTCGCCATAAAAGTAACATCAGTAAAGGTTACTTTGTCAGGGTGATAAAAGCGTGCCGTAAATTTTGCACTTTTTTCTGCATCTTTTCCGGTTGTTACATCGGTCGATACGTCTGTTACTTCAATGCGTGAGGGTATAAACTCGGAAACGTCTATATCGCGTGGTGTTTTATTTTCTTTAACCGCTACGTTTTCTTTACCAGGTCCTTCTGGCAAAAGGGGTTCTTCGTTTGAGCTTCCACAGCTTACAAATACAGAAGTTGCAAGGGCAAATAAGGTAATCTTTAAGAAGTTTCTCATCTTTTTTGGTTTTAACGTTCATGAAATTAATTGCATAAATAATAACATATTTATAATAGAAGTCAATATTGAGTATAAGTAAAGGAAAACTACCAATTGTAAGACAAAATCGCTATACTGGCCTTGTATGATAAGGCCAGAATTCGACCAATTGGGTTTGCCGTCCGTGCCGGGGATTTACTTCTTCCGAGACGAAAACGACAAAATCCTCTATATCGGCAAAGCAACTTCCTTGCGCGAGCGCGTGAGGAGCTATTTTTCTGCGGACTTGGTGGCGACTCGCGGGCCGCGGCTTGTCGACATGGTTTTTTTGGCCAAAAAAATTACGTGGGAAGTTTGCCAGAATGCGCTTGAAGCTTTGATTATCGAAGCCAATGCTATTCGCCACTACAAGCCAAAGTACAATGTCAAAGAAAAAGACGACAAGAGCTATAACTGCGTCATCATTACCAAAGAAGATTTTCCGCGCATTTTTCTCGCTCGCCAGCGCGACATAGATTGGGCAAAAAAAGAAATGGCTTCAAATTCGCCGCGCGGCACATTTTGGGTAAAAGGCCAAAAGCTGCAGGCGGTTTTCGGCCCGTATCCTTCCGGTGTTGCGATCAAAGAAGGCCTCAAAATTTTGCGCCGTATTTTTCCGTATCGCGATTTTTCTTCGCTTCAAAAAGATAAAGAAATTTTCTATCGCCAAATCGGACTTGCGCCTGACCTTCGCACAGAAGAAGCCCAAAAAAAGTACAAGCAGAACATTACTCGGATCAAGCTTTTCCTTTCGGGTAAATTCAGCGAGCTCCGCGAAACGCTTGAAAAGCAAATGAACGATTTTGCTAAGAATGAAGAGTTTGAAGAAGCACAGAGCGCCAAAGAAAAACTGTTTGCGCTCAATCACATCCAAGATGTTTCTTTGCTCAAGCGCGAAGATCGCGTTTGGGTTCCGGCTGGCCGGAATTTTGACGAAAAGGGAAATCCGATCGACGATGTCAGCTCATCAGGACGACGCAATATTATGCGCTTTGAAGGCTACGACATTGCGCACATTTCTGGAACGAGCATGGTTGGCGTCATGGTTGTGGCCGAAAACGGCGTCATCCAAAAAGATGAATACCGAAAGTTCAATATTAAAACAGTTTCAGGGGCGAACGATCCTGCTGCCCTTCGCGAAGTCATTTTGCGTCGCCTCAATCATCCTGAATGGCCGTATCCAAAAGCTTTTATTGTCGACGGAAACAAAGTCCAGAAAAAAGTTGCCGAAGATGCGCTCAAAGAAGCTGGGCTTTCCATTCC
>DAORIR010000002.1:0-20892 GCA_035438605.1 Minisyncoccota bacterium | reverse complement strand
CTCATATCCGCGATATCTTACAGACAATTGGTTTTCTCCAGTCATCAACCTCGACAAGATTTTTGATGTCTCTATTTACATTCATCCGATCGAAACAACAAAAGTCCTCCGCCAGTTCCAGAAAAAAGTTGCCGAAGTCCAAAGCCAGATCAATGCGCGAGAAGCAAAAGGATTGGTCCGCGATCCAGTGCTCGACACAGCGTACAACGACCTTGAATCTCTCCGCGACAATCTCCAGCAAGCACAGGAAAAGATTTTCGAAGTCGGATTGTATATTACGATTTACGGCGACAGCGAAAATGAGCTTTTCAAAACAGAGAGCGAAATTAAATCTATTCTCGAATCTCGCCTCGTCTACTTCAAGCCAGCGCTCTTTTTGCAGGAAGACGGATTCAACAGCGTCATTCCGACAGGGAACGACCTCTTGAATGTTCACCAAAAGCTCAACTCAGAGCCGCTCTCTTCTATTTTCCCATTCGTTTCGTTCGACCTGACGTCTGACAAAGGTATTTTGTACGGCGTTAACCGCCACAATGCGTCGCTCGTCATCTTCGATCGCTTCTCTCTCGAAAACTACAACTCAATCATTTTCGCAAAATCTGGTTCTGGAAAATCCTACACAACAAAGCTCGAGATCTTGCGTACACTCATGTTCGATACAGAAGTTATCGTCATCGACCCTGAACACGAATACTTGTACCTCGCAGAAGCTGTCGGCGGACGATTCTTCAACATTGCGCTTTCTTCTGAACACCACATCAATCCATTCGACCTTCCTGTACCACGCGAAGATGAAACAGCAGCCGATGTCTTGAGAACCAATACAATCAACCTTGTCGGCCTTTTCCGCATCATGCTCGGTGGGCTGACCCCAGAAGAAGATGCTGTCATAGACCGCGCTGTGACAGAAACATATGCGATCAAGGACATTACGCCTGATTCTGATTTCTCTGCGATCGAGCCGCCGCTTTTGTCTGACTTCGAAATGGTTCTCTCTGGTATGGAAGGGAGCGAATCGATTATCCAGCGCCTCACAAAATACACTCGCGGCTCTTGGGCAAACTTCATCAACCAGCCGACAAACATCGATATCAACAAGAAGTTTATTGTGTTCTCAGTCCGAGACATGGAAGACGAACTCAAGCCTGTTGCGATGTATATCGTCACGCACTACATCTGGAATGCTGTCCGCCGCGACATCAAGAAGCGCCTCCTTGTTGTTGACGAGGCTTGGTGGATGATGAAATCAGACGACACAGCTTCGTTCTTGTACTCAATCGCTAAGCGTTGCCGCAAATACTACCTCGGCCTTTGCACGATTACCCAAGACGTGGCCGACTTCATGCGCTCGCCATACGGCGCCCCGATTGTCACAAACTCCTCGATGCAGCTTCTCCTCAAGCAGTCGCCGAGCTCGATTGACCTCCTCCAGACAACATTTAACCTCACAGACGAAGAAAAGTATTTGCTTCTCGAATCAAACGTCGGCGAAGGAATCTTCTTTGCTGGACTCAAGCACGTTGCGATCAAAGTTATTGCTTCATACACCGAAGACCAAATCATTACATCTGATCCATCACAGCTTCTCTCGATCAAAAAAGCTAAAGACGAACTCGAAGAAGCCGAAAAATCCGGCCCTACTCCACAAATTGCATAGTTTTTGCAGACTTCCTTGCTATAATACTTTTAATGCGCATCGTGAAAAATCTTATCTTTGCCGCAACACTTTCTCTTGCAATCGGAGGAGCGGCTTTTTACGCGAATGCCCAAATAGCTAATCAACTCCTAACTAATCCGGGCGCTATCCGCGACAACGACATCAACGTCGATCTCATTCCTGAAGTTCCGGGCCCAAACCAAAACGTCAAAATGTCTGTTTCGAGCTACGCAACGAACCTCAACAAGGCGACAATTACATGGACGCTCAACGGCAAGCAGTCGCTCTCTGGAGTCGGCAAGACGACTTTCAGCTTCACGACTGGAGAAATCGGATCCAAGACAGAAGTTGGCATTGCGCTCATTGTCGAAGAGGGAAGTCGCGTCGACAAAATCATTACCATCCAGCCATCTCAAGTCGACATTCTCTGGGAAGCTCCTGAGTCGTATGTGCCGCCGTTCTATAAAGGCAAAGCTTTGCCTATACAAGAATCAAAAGTTCGAGTCGTTGCATTGCCAATAGAGCGAGACGGATCAATTTCGCCTACATCAAAAGTCTTCAACTGGAAAAAGAACTACGTTGTCGACCAGAGCAATTCTGGCTACGGAAAATATTTCTTTATCGTCAAAAATTCATACCTCGACCAGAAAGACACAATTTCAGTCAGCACATCAGCCCAATCAGGAGAGGGAAGCACAGGATCGCTTGTGCTTAACTACATCAAGCCGCAAATAATGATCTATGAAAAAAACCCAGCGTACGGACTAATGCTCAACAAGCAGCTCAACACTGGCATTTCTCTCGGCAATGGGGAAATAACAATAAGCGCCGAGCCATTCTATTTCTCAAAATACAGAAACGCTGTCACAGACAAAAATATGGAATACAAATGGAACATCAACAGCAAAATCGTCACGCCGCCTGGCAAGCCAAATGAAATGACGCTCCGCGGCAGCACAGAAGCCGGAACTGCAAATGTCGTCATCAGCATTACCAATATCAACACACTCTTTCAGGAAGCGAGGCAGAACCTGAGCATTTCAATTGGACAATAATATGAAAAAACTACTCAAGAACATTTTCAAGAAAACATTCATCATTTTCCTGATCGCCTTCGTCAGTCTGCCGACTTTTGCTTTCGCTGCAGGCGAAGTCAGCCTCACTCTCTCGCCAACCACAACGACGATTGCAGTCTCGGGAACAGTTGCCGAGCCACTCCTCGCTGAACTCAAAGGTAATACATCTCTCTATTTGAAAATAAAGTGGGGAACGAATGTTGCAAACTTAGCAGAAAGTGTCGTTCGCCTTTACGCCAATGAAGTTGGCGGCCAATTTGGTCACGTCCAAAGCATTCAAGACAGCGGTACTTTTGTGCATCCATCTGGCATGTCTGGCCTAACCCCAGGTACAAAGTACTACTTTGATGTAATCCGAAACGACACTGGGGCTTCAGTTACAACAGGACCTAAGATGGTCGAAACGCTTCCTGCAGGGACAGTAAACAGCGGCAGGGGAACGCTTGTCGTCAATGCGCTTGGCGGAGATGGAAAAGCTAGGATAACGCTTACAGCGTCAAACAATCCAGCCCCTCTTGGAGTCATCATTCACTACGGAACTGATTCGACAAACCTTTCGGGACGAAGCGCCCAGCTTTCTGTTCCGACAAATAGCTCAATTTCAGAAGAAATTCTTGGCCTCCAGTCTTCAACGACGTACTACTACAAAGTTGTTGATGCTGTTGATGCTACATATTTTTATACAAGCCAAGCATCTTTTTCCACTAACGCTTCTGGTGTCGGATACGGTGTCGGCATTGGAGCCGCTGCTGCACCAAACTGCGAAGGCGAGGGTGTAGACGGCTACTGTCTCTTGGCTCCGCTTGGCGGCATTTCTGTCATCCGAGATGCAGAAATCGATGATTACTTCGGCATGATTTACCGTATCGCTATTGGCCTCGCTGGAACGCTTGCTGTCCTCATGATTTTCTTCGGCGGCGTGCAGTACATGACTTCTGACGCTCTACAAAAAAAGAATGACGGCCGAAAGCGCATCTGGAACGCAGTCATCGGACTCATTATTGCGCTCAGCTCATACGCCATACTCAACACAGTCAATCCTCGTTTGCTTGAATTTACCTTTGGCATAGACAAGATCACTGTCGGGTTTACTCCGCAAGATATCGACACAGACATACCGCAAACAGCAGAAGGTGGAAAGTTCTGTACATTGCAAAATGGCGGACAGGGCTATGCTAGCGGATCAGCATGGGGAAGCGATGCAGCAATGAGAACAACGCTTGCGGCTGCTCCTCTCAACGTCACAGTCAAAACTCCAATCTGCACAACAGTCGGACAGCAAGCCTGCACAACAGTTACCGAACTCAACATAACTGGCCTGCAAAAACTCAGAACAGCTTGCCCTTCATGCGAACTTGTCATTACCGGAGGAACTGAATGTTGGCTACACTCAAGAACAACCGCTCACGGAAAACGAAGTTCGGTTGTAGACTTGAGAAGCGACCAAGCGAGTGTCCCAAATCTCAATGCATTCGTAAAAACACAAGCCAACAGAAAAGGTGAAATACCAGGATGGGGAACATTGTACGTTGTCGGGGGCATAGAATTTGTCGACGAAGGAGACCACTTCCATATCTGGGGATGGAATGGAGAGCACGTAGCAAAGTATCCGCGACCGTAGCATATAGCGAACACAAAAAACATGATTAAAAAAATCTTTATCGCCATTCTCATACTCCTACTTCTCGGCGCAGGCATTGCGGCTTATTTCTACTTTTTCTCAAACAAAACTGACGAAACAGGTCAGCCAACTTTCTCTCTCAGCGACATTTTTCCTTTTGGCGATAACGGCATCGGACCAAAAGAAAATCCAACAGATGAACCAACAAATCCTGATGGCGAAACACCAAACACACCAAGCGAACCAACAACAACGCCAAGACTCCAAATGGTAAACAGAGGGCCAATAGCCGGAGCTCATGTCTACGACACAACCAGAGAAATTCCTCCAGCTAACCATGAAATCGTCGGTGTAGACGGCAAGCCGCTGCCAATCGAAACAGAACCTGCAACCAAAGTCCGCTACGTCGAAACAGCAACAGGCCACATTAGCGAAACATACCTTGACGCTCTCGACATCAAAAAAATAACGAGCACGACAATTCCTAAAATCGCAGAAGCATATTTCGGAAACAAAGAGGGAACAAGCGCACTGCTCCGATACGCAGACGAAAAAAATAACATTCAGACTTTTGCTGGAACAATTCCAACTCTCGACAAAAAAGATGGCACTCCAGACACAAACCTCATCGGCTCATACCTTCCTGAAAATATTATGACAATGGCTGTCTCTCCTGATGCCCAAAAAATACTGACTATTGTCAAAAATGAAAATGGTTCAGTGGGCTCAATCTCGTTGCCAAACGGGACAAAGAAAAGCCAGCTCTTCTCTCTTGCATACTCAGAATGGCTTTCTCAGTGGCCAAATGCAAAGTTTGTTACGATCACGACAAAAGCTTCTGCTAAAGTTCCTGGGTACATGTATACAATAGACACAACGACAAAGAGCATGAAGAAAGTTATTGGCGGAGTTCTCGGCCTCACAACACTGACAAGCCCCGACATGAAAAACATACTCTTCTCGAGATCTGGTAGCAGCACAGTTACAAGCAGCATATACAGCACAACCGGAAAAACAGCACTGCCTCTCCCAGGAGCAACAACATTGCCCGAGAAGTGCATTTGGCAATCGAATACTATTCTCTACTGTGCTGTGCCGACATTTATTCCAAACGGCGACTATCCAGATGTTTGGTACCAAGGAGGAATCAGCTTCGTCGACCAGATCTACAAAATCAACATTACAGACTATTCAGCAACTGTTATCGGAAGTCCATCAGAAGTTGACGCCATCATCGACGCAATCAATCTCTCTGTCGACCCATCAAATACATTCTTGATTTTCACAAACAAAAGAGACGGATCGCTTTGGTCACTCGACCTTCGACCTGATAGCGAAAGAGTAAAGCCAACAGCAGCTCCAACTGAATAAATAAAAAAATCCCTGAAATCAGGGATTTTTTTATTCTTTATTTTCTGTGAAAGAGATGACGATATGTCTGTTAGGGCCAACGCCTTCAGATGCAGTTTTAATATCAGGATGCTTTGCGAGAAATGCATGCATTATTTTTCTCTCGAAAGGGGACATTGGGTCAACTTGCACTGAGCTTTTGAAGAAGCGAGCACGCTCTGCCATCATGTGCGCAACAGTTTTGATATTGTCGACTTTCTTTTTCTGGAAATCGTTAACGTCGATAAAGAAATCGAGGGAAACAACAGAGGTGTTATCGCCAACAGCCACACCGCTCGCGCTATTTTTTCCAATAGTCTTGTCGGCAATTTTTTTAACCAAGTGGTTCAGTGCAGAAAGCGTTTCGCCGCCCTTTCCAATAAGAGCGTCTGGAGTGCTTGTGCGGATCTGATACCAAGAAAGATCTTCTAGCTCTGGAGCCTGAAGCGAAATTTCTTCGTACTGGAAGTTGCCTGAACGCAATACATCTTCAATTATCTTCTTAATTGCTTCGCTCATAATTTTTCAAATATTTATTGCGGATGTAGTATTCCTGCGCGATCGTGACAATGACGTTGACGGCCAAATAAATGCCGATAGCAGTAGGGAGCGTGTAGGAAATGACGCCCATCATAACTGGAAGGAAATATTTCATCTGAGTCTGCATGCTCTTTTGGAGATTTGCCTGCATGTCGTTTGGGTTTGTCGCAACAACAACTGCTTTATCTGTATTTCTGCTTGCAAGCCATCCTTGCAAGAATTGAAGGCCAAGAACGACGATAGCAAAAATGATGCTGTGCTTTTGCGTAATATCTAGGCCAAGGAAAATAGTGTTGATTTTTTCTGGGAAAGTGACCATTCCGTAGAGGTATTCAGTATGCGGAGTAAAGCCAGCAAGAACTACTCGGTAGAGAGCGATAATGATCGGGAACTGGATCAAAAGCAAAAAGCACCCTGTAAAAGGATTGACCTTGTGTTCTTTGTAGAGCTCAAAAGTCTTTTGGCTCTGCATTTTCTTGTCAGTAGCGTGCTCTTCGCGGATTTTCTGAAGCTTTGGCTCGATTGCCTTCATGGCAACCTGACTTTTGATCATCTTTGCTGTAAACGGCAAAAGGATGATTTTAACCAAAAGAGTAAGTAAAACAATGGCCAAACCGGCATTTCCGCCAAAGAGGGCAACAAAGATAATGAGAAGATTGTAGAGAGGCTTATAAAGTACGACGTTCCAGATGGTCTTTAGCATGACAGTATTGTAGCGGAGTAAGGGTAAAAAAGCTATTTTACTGGATCGTAGCCGCCATCAGAGAAAGGATGGCATTTGCTTATTCTTTTGAGTGACATCGGAATTCCTTTTCGAAGCCCGTGCTTTTCTATTGCTTCAATTGCATAATCCGAGCACGTTGGATGAAAACGGCAGACTCTTTTCTGAAAAACATATTTGAGAAAGCTGTGATCGGGAGAAAGGAAACGCTGATAGCCTCTAATGAGGCCTATAACGATCTGCTTTGTGATTTTTTTAATTCTTTGCATGAAGATTCAATTGCAGCGACAAGATTCTTGTACGGCGTTTCTATTGCTTCGCGATTCGGCATAAAAACGATGAAGTAGGGAAATGTATCGACGCCAGCAGCCTTAACCGCATTATATATCCTGCGGCGAGCTTTATTCCGGAGAACAGCTGTCGGAAAGACCTTTTTGGCGGCAGCGACGGCTATTTTGGCGAAACCGGCGCTATTTGCAGCTTTTTCGGCAGCCATTTCCTCTTTTTTCATGTATTTCATTAGAAATAAAGGGTTTTTGAGCGTTTTTGCACGCGAAAAAAGAAGAGTTATTTCCTCTCCTTTCATTCTTTTAGCCTTAGGCAACATACTATTTCTTGTGGCTTGAGACCGTCAAAGCCTTGCGGCCCTTGCGGCGGCGGCGTACGAGGACTTTCTGTCCTGTTGAGGTTTTGCCGCGAGTAAGAAAGCCATGAGTCTTGGCGCGCTTTCTTTTTTTCGGCTGGTATGTTTGTGACATGTGAAGCAATATACACTACTGTATGAATTTAGACAATACTAAGGAAAGCTTTATAAAATGTTGTGTAGTATTTCATGTAAATATGTGTGGATTCATTTGAGCCATATAAAATAAGGTACTATTTGCCTTATCAACAAGTTATCCACATATTCTTACAAAAAGATCAAGGTTTGCAGGGAGCTCTGAGAAGCCTATAATGATGCCATGTTAGATACTAGAGAAATTTGGAATAGCTGTCTTCAGGAAATCGAGAAAGAGGTTTCAAGCGCAAACTTTAGTACATGGTTTAAAAATACGCATATTGCAAAGGAAGATTCCGGCACGATATATGTCGGCGTACCGAACGAATTCGTCAAAGAGTGGCTCATCACAAAGTACAACAGATTAATTCTCAAAGTACTCATGAACTACTCCGAGAACGTCAGGGGAGTAGAATTTACTATTACTCGCTTCGACCGCGATCGCACAAAAGACGAAAGTCCTGTTCACATTCTCCCTTCGAGAGAGCTTCCGCTTAAGGATCTCTACATCAACAAGGAGGACAACCTCAATCCTCGCTACACATTCGACACATTTATCGTCGGATCGTTCAATGAGCTCGCCTACGCAGCGGCTCAGGCCATTATCAACAAGCCTGGCGTCCTCTACAATCCATTTTTCATCTACGGAAGCACTGGTCTCGGCAAAACACACCTCATGCAGGCGACTGGAAACGCCATTAAAGAGAAATATCCCGAGAAAAAAGTCCACTACATTACTCTCGAAAAGTTCGCGAACGACTACATCAACTCTCTGCAGGGGAATAGCAAGTCAAATCCTTTCCAATTCAAGGAAAAATACCGCAAATATGACTGTCTTCTCATCGACGACATCCAATTCATCGGCAAAATGGAAAAAACTCAGGAAGAACTCTTCCACCTCTTCAATACGTTTTACGATCACAACAAGCAGATTATCTTTTCATCCGACAAGCATCCAAATTTCATCCCTGGCCTCGAGGATCGCCTCAAATCGCGCTTCTCAGCCGGAATGATCGTTGACTTCATTGACCCAGACTATGAGTCTAGAGTGGCTATTTTAAAGGCTAAGAGCCGCCAATTAGGCATTGAGATCACTGACGAAGTCATGTCGTTCATTGCAACGTCTATTCAGGGCAACATTCGAGAGCTCGAAGGCGTTTTGAACACGATTATTGTCCAGACACAGCTCAAGCAGAAGCCTCTTTCTATCAATGAGATCAAAAACCTCATCAAAAACAGTGTCAAACCTAAGAAAAACGTTTCTGTTAAGGATATTGTTAAGCTCATTACTGATTTCTACAACCTAGAAGAGTCAACTGTCTACGAAAAGACTCGCCGAAAGGAAATTGTTAAGGCTCGACAGGTGATCATGTATATTCTCCGTGAAGATTTCAACGTTTCTTACCCTTTGATCGGCCAAAAGCTCGGCGGCAAAGACCACACAACTGTCATCCACTCGCACTTAAAGATCAGAAATGATCTTAAAGTTGATCAAACGCTTGTCGATGAAGTCGAACAAATCCGCGTTCTTTTTAAGAGTGTTTAGTTTTCAAAACTGGGGATAAGTCGGTTAATAAGTGGATAACTATTCTGGGAAAACTACGTGAATAGCTTGTGGACGGAAAAAGAATAACTTGGAGGTAGTGTGGATAGGTGGAAAACGAACTGGCGTTATCCCCAAAACCGAAAAATCGATTTCGGAAACGGAGTATACGGATCAAGGCTTAAAAAGTAATCCCCATATCCACAGCGCTAATAGTAATAATAGATTCTTAATATATAAATATATGAGACTAGAGTGTATAAGTGAAAAACTAAAAAGCATCGTAGCGATCTCAGATCGAATAACAGGAAAGAATGTTGCTCTTCCTGCTCTTTCATCAATCCTCCTTATTGCTTCAGGAAAGTCTCTCAAGGTTCGGGCAACAAATCTGAGCCTTGGTATTGAGATCGAAATTCCAGCTAAGGTTGAAGAAGAAGGAACTGTTGCTATAACGGGCGCAGTTCTCAACAGTTTCCTTGGTAATATCCCCAACTCTGGTTCTGTTACTCTTTCTGCCGAGAACGATAATATCCGCCTTTCTTCTAAAACCAGCAATGCCCTCATAAAGTGCGTTCCATACGATGACTTCCCTACTTTGCCGACAGTCACTGGGCAGAGTTTCACTGTTCCGGCTGAAAAATTGCTCGATGGATTCCGTTCAGTTATGTTTGCGGGTGCTGTTTCCGATATTAAGCCTGAAATTGCTTCTGTTTACGTCTATGTCGACAATAGCGAGCTTGTTTTCGTTTCAACTGACTCTTTCCGCCTTGCTGAGAAGAAAATAAAGATAAAAGAGCCGATTGATATTTCGCCAATCATTATTCCTCTCAAAAATGTCGTCGATATTGTCCGAACGCTTGAGTCTGGCGACAATGAAATTACAATTACTGTTTCTGAACATCAAATTTCTTTTGTGACAGGTGGCCTGTACGTCACTAGTCGCCTCATTAACGGCATCTTCCCCGATTATCGGCAGATCATCCCAAAAGACCACTCAACAGACGCTGTAGTGCTCAAATCAGACCTCACACAGGCACTCAAGCTTTCGAACGTCTTCTCCGGAAAGTTCAATCAGATAACATTTACTCTCGATCCCGAAAATAAAATCTGTTCGCTCTCTTCAAAAAACAGCGAAGTTGGAGAGCAAAAGACCGAAGTCGCCGGCGCAATGAAAGGAAATAAGATTGAAGTGCTTGTTAACTACCGATATTTGTCTGAAGTTCTTAATGTTGTCGGCAGCGACAGTATTTCTATTGAGTGCAGCGAAACAAATCGTCCCATTGTTGTCCGCGGCATTGGCGAAACAAACTTCCTCTACTTGATGATGCCGATGAATCGCTAGTTTTAGGTATAGAATAAAAACATGGAATCATTTTCTTCATTTGCCGACGGCCTCAGGAAAAGAATAATGAAGACTTTTGACGAGAAAGAGGTAATTGCTCTCATTCTCAAAAAATTTACCAAGCAAGATATAAAAAAAGATCTCATTTCTATCCGCGATACAGTCCTTACGGTAAAAGTCAGCGGCGCTCTCAAGCAAGAGATTTATGCCAAGTCAAAAGAAATCCAGCGCCTGTTGAAGGGCGCTGGCATTTCTGTTACTGAGATTAGATAATATCTCTTTTTTATTATTTAGATTCCAGTGGCTGTAAACTTTACAGTCGCTTCTTTTTTATTGAAGACAGAATCTGTGGCAATCGCTTTTATTTCGTTCAGTGCGTTGACGCCATTGATCGTTGAAGGAGTGAAAGTAAATGAAAACGGCATACTGTTTGATGTTCCGATGTATGTTCCATTCATGAAGAAATCTACTTTCTGAATCATATTTGGTCCGCTTGCTGAAACAGATATTGTCATTGGAGTCGTTGCGTCATATGTGCTTCCGGCGACAGGGTTGATAATGGCAACACCAATACTATTTTGTGCTGTATGGACATTGTCGCTATATGAAGGCGGAGTTCCGCCGCTCATCGGAATTTTCCCTGGATTATTTGCTGCCCACTGGAGCACTCCAGATTCCCAGAGGCGGAATTGAGGATCGCTATTTGGATTTGACGGAATTGGTCCAATCGGATCATTTTTATTTACCCAATAGAGAATGTCATGGACGCTCGTGGTCACTATTTCTTTCTTTGTTTCTTCTGGAGTAAATTCTGTTGCAAGTCCGCCCGAAACAGTATCAATCCAGTAGCTTTCTCCTCCGTGCCACTGTCCGCGGAGAACTGGCTTGAGCGTAGAATAATTTTCTGGCTGATTTGGCTCTTGGAATTGTTCGTTAGGCACAACCTTCAAGGCTTCAGCCATAAATGCATGCCAGAGCGGGCCAGAAACAGCAGAGCCGCCAGCTGACATTTTTGAGTTGTCGCTGTTTCCAGACCATACTCCAACAGCAATTGTCGGAGTGTATCCAACAAGCCAAGCATCGCGGTTGTCGTTTGTTGTACCAGTTTTGCCGGCTACATCGCGGCCAGGGAAGTTGATTGGAGAGTTTGGCCCGAATGTAGGAGTGCGGGCAGCATTATCCGAAAGAACATCAGAAATCTGTAATGCTACATTCTTTGGTAAAACTTCTATTTCTTCTTTTTTGTATTCTTCAATTACTTTTCCGTCTTTGTCTGTAACGCTGAGGACTGGGGTCGGAGGAATGCGTATTCCTTCATTAGCAAAGACTCCATATGCGCTTGTCATATCTAGGAGAGAAACTTCGCCGCCTCCGAGTACGAGAGTTAGTCCGTATGTTTTTGCTTCTCCGAGAGAGTGTATTCCCATGTCTTTTGCTGTTTTGAGTGTTTCATCAAGTCCTGCGAGATAAAGCGTTTTGACAGCAGGAACGTTTCTTGATTCAGCAAGAGCGCTGCGCATAGAAATCGGTCCCTTGAATTGGTTGTCGTAGTTGTCTGGGTTGTAGCAAGAAGATCCGCTTCCAGAACATGATGTCGAGAATTCTGTCGGAACATCAAAAAGAACTGTTTCAGGTAAGAATCCTTTCTCAAAAGCTGTTGCATAAGCAAAAGGCTTGAAGGACGAACCTGGTTGGCGAGGAGAAGTTGCCGAATTGAAATTTGGATCAAATTTACAGTCTTTTCCGGAGATACAACCTTCAGGAAGCGCTTTGCCGAAGTAGTCGCGGCTTCCAACCATTGTCAAAATCTGTCCCGTTTTAGGGTCGACTGCAACGAGGCCGGCATTTGAAGCCTTCGATGATTTTTCATTTTTCTCTGCCCACTCTTTGACGATTTTTTCACCCTTTTCTTGGAGACTCCAATCAAGAGTTGTAATGACTTTGAGGCCGCCGGTGTATACAACATCTTCGCCATATTTATTTGTCAGGTAGTCGCGGACGTAAAAAACGAAGTGCGGAGCCTTGATACCAACTTTTTCTTTTGGCTGGAAGACGACAACTTCAGCGCGGGCTTTGTCATACTCGTCTTGGCTGAGGTACCCTTGATCAAACATGTTTTTGAGAACTTGATTCTTTCGGGTTTCGAGTCTGTCGAGATTTTTGCCGTATGGAGAATATTGTGTTGGCGACTGGGGAATAGCTGCGAGGTAGGCTGCTTCAGCCGCAGTTAGATCAGCAGGGTTTTTGTTGAAGTAGCTTTGCGAAGCTTCCTGAATGCCATAAATAGCGCCGCCGTATGGGTTTTCGTTGAGGTAGAGTGCTAGGATTTCTTCTTTGCCAAGTGTCTTGTCGACTTTAATCGAAAGAATCCACTCTTTGAATTTTCGGGTAACGCTTCTTTCTTGGGTCAGCAAGGAATTCTTGATAACTTGTTGAGTAATTGTTGATCCTCCTTGTGAATCGCCCTTGAAAATAGTCGAAAAGACAGCGCGAACAATAGATGTCGGGCGAATGCCGCTGTGGTTATAGAATTCTCGGTCTTCGATTGCAATAGTCGCATTTTTGATTGTGTCGCCCATTGAATCAAAAGGAATAATGGTGCGCTTAACATCGTCGTGGAGGTCATAGAGCAATGTCTCGCCTGTGCGATCGTAGATTTTTGTTGAGTTGAGGATTTTGCGGTCATTGAGCGAACGAAAATCCGGTATTTTTGCTGTACCGATCCAAATGAATAAAATGCCAACTGCAATGGCGCCAAGGCCAAGGACGGACAAACCGATATTTCTGACTCTTCGGGAGATTAATTTTTTCTTTCTCATAGCTTATATAGTAACACGTTAGCGTAATGAAGAAGATGACGAAATGAGGGCTTTTGTGTTACATTTGAGCCATATTATGGCCAACAAGATAGATACAGACGTCAAAAAAATAGACGACATTCTCAGCCGCTCAGTTGAAGATATTATTGTCAAAGAACACCTAAGAGAGCAATTGCTTTCCGGCAAAAAGCTTCGCATTAAATTTGGCATCGATCCGACTGGCCCGTCTATACACCTCGGCCGCGCAGTTCCTCTTTGGAAGCTACGCGCATTTCAGGATCTTGGGCATCAAGTCGTCATTATTGTTGGCGATTTCACAACCATGATTGGCGATCCTTCAGACAAGCTAGAAAAGCGCCCAATGCTCGACCGAAAAACGATTGAGTACAACATGAAGAATTATAAAAAAATAATCGGCAAAATAATCGACATCAAAAAAGCCGAATTTACATATAACAGCTCGTGGCTCAAAAAATTAAACTTTCTCGAGATCAGCCAGCTAGCGGAAACTTTTTCTGTTCAGCAGATGTCATCGCGCCGCAATTTCAAAGATCGAATAGATGCAGGTACTGACATTTCACTTCGAGAATTTCTCTATCCGCTTATGCAAGGCTACGATTCAGTTGCTGTTAAGTCGGATGTTGAGATCGGCGGTTTCGATCAGCTTTTTAACGTGAAGGCAGGACGAACAATTCAGAAACACTATGGTCAGCCAGAGCAGGATATTCTGACGACGGCTATGCTCGAAGGAACAGATGGCAGAAAAATGTCGACGAGCTGGGGCAATGTCATTCTCATTACTGACGAAGCAAATGATATGTTCGGCAAGATTATGTCGATTAAGGATGAGCTGATTGCAAAGTATTTATTGCTGACAACAAACACTCCTCTTGGTGAAATTGCAAAAATTGAAGCAGATATTGCTGGTGGCGCAAATCCACGCGATGCGAAAGTATTGCTCGGCAAAAAAGTCGTAGCTATGTATCACGGAGAAAAAGAGGCCGAAGCCGCTTATGAAGCATTCGTAAATACGTTTCAGAAAAAAGAAATTCCGGACGATATCGAAGAAGTAAAAAGCGAGGATGGCGAAAAGCTTGGCGATCTCTTGGTTCGCGCAAAAGTTGTCGAATCAAAAAGCGAATTCCGCCGCCTCGTTGAGCAAAGAGGAGTACATAAGCTAACTGGCGTCGGATGCAATGAAAAAGGAGAAGGAGAAAAAGTAGAAGACCAGTTTGCCGCAGCAGAATCAGGAACATATAAAATCGGAAAGCGCAGATTCATAAAAATTATCTAGATAGCGCACAAAGAAATATAAAGCAAAATAAAAAACGGCCAATGGCCGTTTTTTATTACATTATCATTTCTTCCGGAATTTCTGCGTCTTCGTCATCTAGTTTCATTCCGACGTGAAGAGGCTCTTCTTCGTCGATAAGTTCCTCTTCAACAGGGAAGAGCGATTCATCATCAGCCAAGGCATCAGTGAGATCTAGTTCACCTCCGTCCAAATCTTTATCATCGTCGTACATTTTTGTTTTCGAGCAGAGCTCGCGCCTACTTATAAATTCAACAAAAGTAGTTGTATCAAATAGCGATTTCTTTTGCAAGAGGAAAACTTCATTTCTCTTCATTTTCCTATTTTTGCGCCAAAAATTGATGGCCAAAGACAGCTGATCCGGCGAGCGCTATGGCGATTGCATCCATTTCGTCGTCGACCATTTTGCGGTCTGGGAGCTTGATGAGTTTTCCGACCATCATGGCAACCGCTGATTTTTCGGCTTTGCCGTAGCCTGTGATGGCGAGCTTTACCTGCATTGGGCCAATTTCTCTCGTCGGAATGCCAGCCTTGCCAGCAGCGGCAAGTATGACGCCGCGAGCTTCAGCGACTCCGATTACGGTTGTCACATTTTTCGACATAAAGAGCTGCTCCATGATGAGCATGTCCGGTTTGTATTCGGCGAGAACTCGCTCGATTTCTATTGCGACAACAGCAAGGCGCTCTGACATTTCTTGCTTCTTGTCTGTTTGGATGAGAGTCGAAAAAACGAGTGCATCTTTGCTTCCGTTTCGGTCGATAACAGCTATTCCGTTTCGATCAAAGCCTGGATCGATGCCGATGATTTTCATGGGGTAAGTATAGACTTGATTTGGAGATTTTGACAATGAGCTTGCAAAAAAGTGCAAAATGCTTAATATGCAAAATAACAGGTATGAGAAAGCCAGATTATTCTTCAGGGGAATTCTGAGCTTTTCTGTGTTCTGTGAATAAATTATATATAGTGAAAGGGCGGCATGTGGTGTGCTGCCCTTTTTTTTGTACCTAAAATATAAATATAGATAAAGAAATTAGAGAAGAGGATCCTGCTTCGGTTCCTTCCATTCAAAACCGAGGTGGTCGTATGCGCGCTTCGTTGCAGTGCGGCCGCGTGGAGTTCGTTCAAGAAAACCGATTTGCAGCAAGTATGGCTCAATAACGTCTTCGATTGTGCCTTCTTCTTCGCTCGTTGCAGCGGCAAGCGTTTTGACGCCGACTGGTCCGCCGTTAAACTTCTCTATCAATGTTTCGAGGAGAATGCGATCTGTTTGTCCAAGTCCGTATTCGTCGATACCGAGGAGCGCAAGTGCGCGCTTTGCAGCTTCTGTTCCGGCTTCAGTTTTGTGAACTTGTGCGTAGTCGCGGACGCGCTTCAAAAAGTAGTTTGCAGTTCGAGGCGTGCGGCGGCTGCGCTTGGCGATTTCGCTGTGTGCTTCGCCGTCGAGCGTAACATCGAGAATTTTGGCTGAACGCGCAATAATACGCTCGATTTCTTCAGGTGTGTAGTATTCAAGGCGAAATGTTCCGCCAGAAAAGCGAGAGCGAAGCGGAGCCGAGAGTAGGGAAATGCGAGTTGTGGCGGCAATGAGCGTAAATGGCGGAAGCTCAAGCTGTATTGTTCGGGCTGAAGGTCCTTTGCCGATAATGATGTCAAGCGTGCCGCCTTCCATGGCAGGGTACAGGACTTCTTCAATCATTTTGTTGAGGCGATGGATTTCGTCGATAAAGAGGATATCGCCCGGAGTGAGGTTAGTGAGGATAGACGCCAAGTCACCGACTCGTTCAATAGCCGGTCCTGAAGTGACTTTAATATTGCGGCCTGTTTCCTTGGCAATGAGGTGGGCGAGTGTGGTTTTGCCGAGGCCGGGCGGGCCATAGAAGAGAATGTGTTCAGCTGTATGGCCGCGTTCTTGTGCTGCATCGAGCAAAATGCGGAGGTTTTCCTTGATATGGCTCTGGCCTATGTATTCCTCCCATTTAGCAGGGCGAAGTGTAACGTCGAGGAAGCCGTCGTCTGTAGTTTTTTTGTTGATTTCTGGGTTATCGCTTGACATAAATTTTTCCCTATGCTATACTCTTCTTAGATTAATCGGGCTTAACAGAAAACTGTCTTGTGAAATAAGGGCGCTACGCCAATCCACACAATACACATTTTATCCACAGGTATAATAACAGTACCTTTGGCTTGCTCGGTTCTACCCCGACTACAATATGAATAATAGCAGATATCTACGAAGAGGTCTTGAATCTCTAAGCAATCGGATCAACGTCTATAGAGTTTTGCGAAGGACGTCTTGGTGCCTGGCTTCGGCCGCGTTCCTGGGGCTATCCTTCAAAAATCTTTTACTTGTCTCCTTTGGGTTACAAGGATTGTTTGGAGATTTAAGATTTTTTCCTCCTATTCGAAATAGTATATTGAAGTATCGAGTGTAAGCTAATCTAAAGAAAAACCCAGAGCAATCTGGGTTTTTCTGTGCGTCATTTATTTTAGCTCATCTTTTATTTTATTCTTCGTCGAGATCAATCACGCTCGCTAACTCCTCGAGAGAAGTGACGCCGTTCATAACTTTGATGACACCGTCCTCTTTCATATCGAGCGTGCCTTGCAGAACACCGACAGCTTTGATTTCGCGCTCAGAGGGGTAGTTAGGAATTATTTTTTCCAAATTTTCATCTGTGTAGATTGCTTCAAAGACACCGATTCGTCCTTTGTATCCGCCGTTACACTTATTGCAGCCTTTTGGCATATACAATTCTATTTTCTGGTCGACTTTAATGCCGTACGCTTCAATATTTTTTCCTTCAGCAACTGCATCGGTCAGTACTTTGCGAAGCTGCTTTTCTTCGTCTGGAGTTGGGTCGCGCTTAACTTTACAAATTGGACAAAGCTTTCGCACTAGACGCTGCGCCATCGACAAATTGAGCGCAGAGACGAGAATCTTTGCG
Organism: Minisyncoccota bacterium; assembly: GCA_035438605.1. Taxonomy (GTDB): domain Bacteria; phylum Patescibacteriota; class Minisyncoccia; order Phycocordibacterales; family UBA9973; genus JAGOSA01. The sequence goes on along the minus strand of DAORIR010000002.1, from coordinate 3,148 downwards.
TTCACGCCAAGGTCAGTGAGGCGAGGAATAACGCCGCCGGCGTTGTTGGTGTGAAGCGTCGAGAAAACCAAGTGGCCAGTGAGCGCAGACTCGACAGCAATCTTTGCAGTCTCAGAGTCGCGGATTTCTCCCACCATGATCACGTCTGGATCTTGGCGAAGCGCAGAGCGAAGCCCTTCGAGGAAGGTATAGTCCTTTGTGTTGTCGGTCTGCGTCTGCGTAATGCCTTTCAAGTGATATTCGATTGGATCTTCAATCGTAATAATTTTGATTTCTGTCGAGTAGATTCGGCGCAAAAAGGCATAAAGCGTTGTCGTTTTTCCGGAACCAGTCGGTCCAGTGATGAGAATGAGCCCGTTCGGCTTTTTGATTTCTCGCTCGATGATCGAAAAAAGTTTTGGCTCAATGCCGAGTTGTTCGAGATCAACTTGAATTGATTTTGGATTGAGTAAGCGCATGACAGTCGATTCGCCGTACGCGCCCGGAATTGCCGAAACACGAACAGAAATTTCAGAGTCGCCAACCCAAATCGAGAAGCGGCCGTCTTGGTTCCGGGCGACAGTCAGCTTCATTCCCGACAAAAGCTTGATTCGGGAATTCATGTACTTATAGACGTCATAATTGAAGAACAAAACGTCTTCGAGAACGCCATCTAGGCGATAGCGCAAGCGAACGCGATCTTCTTCAGGTTCGATGTGAATGTCGGAAGCATTCATTGAGATCGCACCCGCCAAAATAATTTCGAGCATGTGAGAAATCTTATGTGTTTTGTCTTCAGCAGAAATTTTTTCGATAGCAGCAGTGAGATCGGGGATAGTGTGGATTTGCTTTCCGATTTCGACGAGCCTGTCGCCTGCAATATCAAGTGAACCCGCTTTGACGCGGTCAGCATATGAAATTTCTTTGTAGCGATCCCAGACTTTTTCGAGAGAGGCGCGCGAAGCCATATAGAAAATCGGCTCCATGCCTTTGTCTGTCAGTTTTTTGAAAAGTTCTTTGATCTCGAGGCGCTCAGGTGAGTGGACGGCAACATGGATAGTGTGGCCAAGCTTCTTGAAAGGAGCTGCTTCTATTGCCCGAGCCTCCGGTTCGGCGAGTGCGCGAACAGCCTCATTTTCAATTGGTATATTGTTGAGGTTTACATAGGGAACATTGTATTTTTGCTCAGCGAGCATTTGGATGAGCTCTTCCTCTTCTTTCTTCTTGAGATCATCTAGTTTTTTGAGCTCTTTTTCTTCATCAAAGTGCGGCATAGGGAAATTGTAGCATGGATATAGGGGAGAAAAAGGGTAAAACCGGCTAAAACCCTTGAAATATGGGCTTTTTGGGCTGTTTTTCAGGCATCTTTATGGAAGATCGGTCAAGGCATTGACTTTTGTATTATAAAGTGGTAATATGTACCCAAATTCCATATTTCCGGATATTCCGGTTTCACTCTAAAAAAATCACTAAAAATATGAAAACGTACCTTAAAACAGTGCTTGTACTGGCGTCTTTCGCCATACTCACAAACGTAAACAGCGCTTTAGGCGCAACGACAGTTGATCCGACTGAATATGAGAAACCAATTGTCGCAGTAAAATTTGCAAAAGATGCCAATGGAAAAAAGATCATGAAAAACGGCAAGCCCGTTAAATTGAACTATGCATCCATTGAAGACATCAACAAAGAACACAAAAATGTTGGTCAAACAGCATGGGAAGAAGATGTTGCCAAAAGCCTTACAGCTTGGGCGCAGACTCGTCCATGGGGAGTTGGCTACACTTTTACTGCTGAACAAGTCAGAAAAATGATTAAGAAGCCTGGTGCTTTTGTCATTGCTGACGCTCATTTCAAAGCAGGAGAAAGACTGATCCGGTGCGATAGTGCAGGACACATTGTCTTTATGAAAGTGCTTCGCGAAAATTACTACGGAGAAAAGGAAGCATCATTCGTTCCGCACATGTGGAATGATAAAATTCCGATCACGGATACGCTTCACGGCATATCTATGATTTGCGGCAATACGTATTGGCCAACAGCTCCACCTTATGGAGCAATTGAAACGCCATACGAAATACCCGAACCACCTCCGACAGTAACGCTTCCTGCTGAAACTTTGTACGTCACTAAAACTGACACAGTTACAAAGATTCAGTACATTGAACGGACGATTCAAGCTCCGAGCCAGCCGCCAATTGTGCAGCAGGTTCCGATGCCAATGAATTATCCGCCTCAGCAAATGGCTCCGATGCAGGCATATTGCCCGCCACCGCAGCCATTCTTCCGGCTTCATGTTGGCTACCAAAGCCAGCAGTACTATCAACCGCCGCCACCAGTTTATGTACAGCCGACTCCAACTGTTATCAATAACATTACAAATATTGATAATACGGACAACAGCTCGTACTACTCGTATTACTACAATGACCAAAGCGTCAACGGTAGCTACAACGACAACAGTCAGTACACTAGCTACCAGCAGTGGTTGCATCAGCAGTGGATTAATCAAACCACTACGACAACAACCACGACTACGACCACGAATCCGCAAACTCCCGGAACGGTAACTCCGCATTGGGAAAATCCGGGTGATGGTCCTGGTCTGCCAACAATAGGTTGGCCGGAAACAGCAGAAAATGGTCCTGGTACAGGAAGTACTGGAAGCACAGGAGGTACTGGAGTCAATCCAACTATTCCTCCTGGAGGAGATCCATGGAATATTCCTGGAACTATTAATGGAGGAAGGCTAGCTGGTTCTAGTCAGCCAACAACTCAACCAACTGCTGCAATTCCTACATCAAATGGGTATACAACAGTAATGAGAGATGATTTCAAAGATGTGAGAGCAGATGCAAATATAAATACAAATGCACCTACTCCGAAAAGCATCGGAAATCAGATGGCTAACATGAATCAGTTTACGCAGCCAAACACGCAACCAGTATTTACAGAGCCGGCGCAGCCTTCACGGGCAAAACCGACACCAAATGTAAATACTAGTAATCAGCAGTCAAAAGGTGAGCAGATCCGTCAGCAGATGGAAATGCAAAACCAAATGCAATTGAAAGGCAATCAGTTTGTTGATGTTAAAAATCAGCAGCCGGGTCGCGGCGATGCAAAGCCAAGCAATCAAACGCCAAACTTTACAAAGCCAAACCCAGCGCCA
>DAORIR010000001.1:4998-22417 GCA_035438605.1 Minisyncoccota bacterium | reverse complement strand
AACATTCTATGGAAAAGAAATATATCTTGCTCACAGGAGCAACTGGAGGAATAGGTAGTGCAATTGCGAAGCTTCTGATGTTTCTTGGCTATACAATCTATGCGCCGGTCAGGGACATGGATCGCGCAAAAGGTATATACGGAGACGACGAAAGAATTATCTGCACTTTGGTTAGTATCGAAAATGCCAAAGATACTCATAATTATATTTTTGGCTTGCATAAGCAGGGAATAGTATTCGATTTTGTCATTCTGGCAGCCGGCAAGTTTATCTGGGACGATAAGTTCGAAGGAAATACTCCTGAGGAAAAGCAGAAAAATGCCATTGAAAAAATGATGGTTATCAATTATGTAACATCTGAAACCGTCATCAATGCATTGCTTAGCGTTTACCATGATAAATCAGGCATAACTCTTGCGAAGACAACGCTCGTCATTATTAGTTCGCAGGCTGCAAGATTCGAAGTTGGCCACCCCTTTAGGGTTAACGAGGAAGGCTATGTCGTTTCAAAGACTAAACTATCGGCTTTTGGGCGTGATGTTGCTGCCTTGGAGAAATTCTTTAGTGTTGTAATACAAGAGCCAGGCCGCGTTGGTACAGAAAGCGCAAAAGAAAGCTTTAATGCAAAAACCATTGGCGCAGATCTAGATTGGGAAAAAGACGAGAAAAAACCAGAGGAGTATGCGGATGAGCTGGTGCACGGAGTTCTTAATCTTTAGTTAAATTAATTAAACAGCTGTAATTGATAAAGCCACCTTCGGGTGGCTTTAAACTTGACACTTCCTCTCTAGACCGGTAGCATGCGTATTAATAGAGGGGAGATTTCTCATTTTATAAGTAATTACAACAAACCACATGAAAAAAGGGTCTTTTTCGAGCATTTTCAGAAAAATAGCTAGCCGAGTAGCAACGAGCATATTGATTGCTCTATTTATTTTGGGCGATTTTGCCTTGATGCCGCTTGCGGCCAAGGCTGCTTTGCCGCCCGGTTTTGAGACTGAAACAATCGTTGGCGGGCTCAACTTTCCGACAGCAATGGCGTTCACTCCCGATGCCCGCATTTTCATTGCTGAAAAGTCTGGCGCAATTCGCGTCGTCAAAAATGGTGTCCTTCTCCCAGCACCTCTCGTTCAGCTCACAGATATCAATACGTATGCTGACCGTGGTTTGATCGGCATCGCTGTTGACCCAAACTTTGCGACCAACAAATACATTTACCTTTCATACACTTTTGAAAATACTCCTGGCGCAAACTTCACTGCTGCGAAAACTGCCCGCATTGTTCGCATGACAGTAAACGGCGATACAGCAAACGAAGCAACTAAAGTTGTACTCGTCGGTTCTGTTGGCGGCAACGCTGCAACTCCTTCGTGTGAACAGTATCCGCTTGGTTCTGATTGTATTGCTTCTGATTCTTCGGCGCACAGTGCCGGCGGTTTGCGCTTTGGTGCTGACGGCAAACTCTATGCAACACTCGGTGATGGTGCAGCTTTCGATATTGCAGATCCTCGTGCACTTCGCGCGCAAAATCTTGACAGCCTCAATGGTAAAATGCTCCGAATTAATACTGACGGAACTGCGCCGACAGACAATCCGTACTACAATGGCAATCCAAACTCAAACCGCTCAAAAGTCTATGCGTACGGTTTGCGAAATATGTTTCGTTTTTCTTTCCGTCCAGCAACAGGCGCAATCTATGGTGGCGATGTCGGCTGGGATACTTGGGAAGAAATGAACAAGATCACTGCGGGTGGCAACTACGGTTGGCCATGCCGCGAAGGTAACAATCCTACAAGCTATAACTGTACAGCGATAGGTTACATCAATCCTGTGCTTTCATATATTCACGAACCGGCTTCAGGTGGATCAATCACTGCTGGTGTTTTCCCGACAGGAACAGTTTACCCAGCTGAATACAACAATAAAATGTTTTTCGGTGACTTTGCCCTCAACTGGATGAAGCTTCTCGACATGGGTGCGAACGATACATTTGTCGGTACGACTGACCTCATGACAAACACTGACGGCGCAAATGGTCCAGTTGATTATGCAGTTGGTCCAGACGGCTACATTTACTTTATTTCTATTTACACAGGCGAGGTTCGCCGTTTCGTTTATACGCTCGGCAACAGACAGCCGATTGCGCAGATCGCAGCGACACCAACTTCAGGAACGCTTCCGCTTTCTGTGCAGTTTTCTTCGGCTGGTTCATCAGACCCAGATGGCAATCCGCTCAGCTACCTTTGGAATTTCGGCAACGGCGCAACAAGCACTCTTGCGAATCCAACCTATTCATACACAACAGCCGGCACATACACAGCGACACTTCGTGTCAGCGACGGACTTGGTGGCGTTAACATCAAAAGCGTAACGATCTTTGCCGGCAATCGCGCTCCGTTTCCAACAATCACATCTCCGCAAGGCGGCGATCTCTATTTCCCAGGCGAAACAATTACTGTAACTGGCAATGCTACTGATCCTGACACTGGAGCGATTCCTGCATCATCTCTTTCATGGCGAGCAATTCTTCACCACAATACGCACACGCACATTTTGCAGACACACACTGGCACAACATTCCAGTTTGTTGCTCCTGACCACGGCGATCCGGCAGTGTATACAGAACTTGAACTCACTGCGACTGATCCTTCAGGCACGACTGCAAAAACGAGCGTCAACATTTACCTGAGCAACGGTATTGCTCCTGGTAGTAATCTCGTTCTCAATCCATCATTTGAAACAGCGAATCCGGAAAATCCGGCATTGCCGCAGAGCTGGAACAATTACAAATGGGGAACATCAACGACAACGTTTAGCTATCCAGTAACTGGCTACGAAGGCGCGAATTTGCGCGGTGCTCGGGTAACAGTTGCTGGTTACGTCAGTGGTGATGCGAAGTGGGGCTTTGACCCAGTACACGTCGATGAAGATAAAGACTACAAGTTTTCTGACTACTACCAGTCAACTGTGCCAACGCGCATTGTTGCGGCTTCGACAAATATCAACGACATTACAACATACACAGAACTTGCAACAGTTCCAGCTGCAGCTGCGTGGACGCAGTACCAAGTGACGTATCACACGCCAATTGGCGCTCGCACACTTGCGATCTATCACTTGATCGATCAAAACGGAACGCTCACTGTCGACAACTATTCTTTGACTGATCTTTCAGGTACGCCACCTCCACCGCCACCTCCAGTTGCGACAAACCTTATTTCAAATCCTTCAGTTGAAACAGCAGGAACTGGCGCGCTTCCGCAAAACTGGGCTAGTAATAAGTGGGGAACTAACACAACAACATTTACCTATCCTGCTACTGCCCAAGACGGCGCAAAAGGAGTTTCAATTACGATGACAGGACGCTCAAGCGGCGACGCGAAGTGGTTCTTCAACGATGTTAATGTCACCGCTGGAACACAGTACACCTTCACAAACTACTATCAGTCGAATGTCATCACTGAACTTGTTGTTCGCTACACAACTGCGTCGGGTGTGGTTTCATATGCTAGCCTCGGCAATGTTCCAGTCTCGGCAACATGGGCACAAAATACAAAAACAATTACGCCACCAGCAGGCACTGCAAAGATGACAGTTTTCCATTTGATCAATCGAAATGGAAATCTCACTGTCGACAATTACACTTTGTCAGATGGAACAACTCCTCCTCCGCCACCACCGCAGACAAACTTGATTGCAAACGGCTTTATGGAAACTGCGAACGGCGCAAATCCTGCAAGCTGGACACCGACTACAATCGGCGGCATTACGGCAACATTCACATATCCGACAGTTGGCGTTGATGGCGGCAAAGCTGCGGGTATCGCAATCACAAACTATCCATCCGGATCAGACGGCAATGCACGCTGGCAGTTCGCAGAAGTTCCAATTTCACAGGGAATCCAATATACATACGAGGGTTACTACAAAGGAAGCACGATCTCTGATATCATCGGCCGCTACACATTTGCTGACGGCAGTGAACACTACTTCGGCCTGAAGAAAGAAATTCCGGCTGCAACAAACTGGACACCAGTTACAGGTACATTTGTTGGTCCAGTAAATGTTACAAGCGTTACATTGATGCATCAGATTAGTACGACGGCGACTATGGAAATCGACAATGCAACTTTGTATCAGAGTGGAACTGGAACACCGAATGAAATTATTCCTCCGGTTGCTGCTTTCACAAATCCGACAAACGGCGCAACAATTTCTGGAACAGTAACACTGACATCAAACGTAACTGACAACTCAGGACAGGCGTGGATTTTCTACGCAGTTGACGGCACACCGCTCGGCGCTGAAATGCCGATTCCGTACACGCAGCAGCTCGACACAACAACACTTTCAAATGGCCCGCATGCGCTCAAAGTGACTGCGCGCGATGCTGTCGGCAACAATAGCCGCCAGATTATCAATGTCACAGTCGACAACACAACGCCGCCGCCAACTGGCACAAACTTGATTCTTAATCCATCGCTCGAAACAGCAAACGGCTCAAACCCAGCAAGTTGGATGAACAATAAGTGGGGAACTAATACGACAACATTTACGTATCCAGTTGCCGGACAGGATGGTGCTAGTGCTGCGTCGATCAATATGTCTGCTCGCTCAAGCGGCGACGCGAAGTGGTTCTTTAGTGACGTGAATGTCACACCTGGAACTCAATACACATTCAGCAATTACTACAAAGCAACTGTTCAGACACAACTCGTCGTTAGATACACAAATGCAAGCGGGGTTGCTAGCTACTCAACTCTTGCAACGCTTCCAGTGGCAGCAAACTTCACGCAGGCAACTGCAACATTTACGCCGCCTGCGGGAACTGTGTCGGCAACAATGTTCCATATCATTTACGCAGTCGGAACGCTCACCGTCGACAATTATTCATTGACCGACGGCACGACAACTCCGCCTCCTCCACCGCCACCACCTTCAGCGAACCTTGTTCTCAATCCATCTCTTGAAGACGGAACGACATCGCCGCTTTCTTGGGTACAGGATTTCTGGGGAACGAATACACGCCTCTTCACGTATCCGATCGCCGGAACTGATGGCGCAAAAGCCGCAAAGGTTGAAATCACAGCATTTACTGATGGCGACGCAAAGTGGGCATTTGAGCACATTGCAGTTACTCCGGGCGCAACGTACATCTACAGCGACAAGTACCAGTCAAACGTAGCAACTTCGGTTATTGTCGAGTACAAGCTCGCCAACGGTACATATCAGTATCAGGAATTAGCAGTGGCGCCAGCTTCTGCAACTTGGGCAAGCTACCAGTCTCCAATCACAGTCCCAGCTAACGTTCAGACAATGACCGTTTTCCATCTCCTCAGCTCGATTGGATTCCTCTCTGTTGATCAAGTTAGCGTTTCTGCTCAGTAATTATTCAGGGCTTGATTGCAGAAAAATAAAAAACCGCGCCTTCGGGCCGGTTTTTTATTTGCTATACTTCAGCCCATGGAATGGAAACCAGAAAAAATACCTCTCCCAGTCAAATCAGCAGAGCAATATTCCGAATTCTCTCAAGACGTACAAACTCAGCTTGAAAATTTGCGGCTTACTCCAGAAATGGTCACCGGCAAAATACTCGATATTGGCGCGAGCGACGCGCAGTTCGCCAAAGATTTTAGCAAAAAAGAAGGCGTTGAGATTGTCTCTATCGACAGCAATGTCCCTGAATCAGAGAAAGGGCTAGTAATTGAGGCTGATGCCAGAAAGCTGCCGTTTGGCGATGGCAGTTTTGATATGGTTATTTCCCATGCCTCTATGCCGCATATCTTTATTGGCATGTATTCTCATGAGCACCCCGAGCATTCAAAAGGGGAAATTACTGCCGCAATACAATCTTCTCTTGATGAAATGGTCCGTGTACTCAAGCCCGGAAAGAAAGCTTATATGGCCCCGATACTTTTTGCCGAGGATTATGAGCCACAGCGTATAGTGGCCGAAGCTATCCTTGGCGCAATAGGGGCCCTCAAAGAAAGGGGTGTAGCAGCAGACTTAAGCCATATCAGGGAGTACGTCAATCCGGTCAACCATGAAAAGACCAATGAATACCGATTGATCCTCGAAAAACCTATTATTTGACAAGCCCGTACGTTCTGATAGTATGAGCTTAATCGCAAACGCGGTTTTTTGTTTGCAATCTCGAGCTGTAATGGACTCTCGGGTAAGCAGATAGGTTGCCAACTGGCATCCAGGGAGAAAACCCTTATAAATTAAGTCGTATTTTTTATAATTAATATATGTTCTGTACCCACTGGGTATCGGAACCACTATACAAACGTATGGCAACAGAAGCATTTAATCGCTCGAAGCCCCATGTAAACGTGGGAACTATCGGTCACGTTGACCACGGTAAGACTACTCTTACTGCGGCTATTTTGCATGTTCTTCAGATGGCAGGTAACACTGTTAAGATGAAGGATATCGCAGCTATTGACTCAGCGCCTGAAGAAAAGGCTCGTGGTATTACTATTAACCTTTCGCACAATGAGTACGAAACGGCAGCTCGCCACTACGCTCACATTGATGCTCCAGGTCACGCTGACTACATCAAGAACATGATCACAGGTGCTGCCCAGATGGACGGCGCTATCCTCGTTGTTGCTGCTACTGACGGCGCTATGCCACAGACACGCGAACACATCCTCCTCGCTAAGCAGGTTGGTGTCCCTCGCATGATCGTTTTCCTCAACAAGTGCGACATGGTTGACGACAAAGACATGATCGACCTCGTTGAAGAAGAAATCCGCGAAATCCTCACAAAGCAGGGCTTCGACGGCGCAAATACTCCAGTTATCAAGGGTTCAGGCCTCAAGGCTCTTGAATCTACTTCAATGGATGACGAATGGGCTCAGAAAGTTCTCGAACTTACGAACGCTCTCGACACATACATCGAAGTTCCAGAACGCGACACTTCAAAGCCATTCCTTATGCCTATCGAAGACATCTTCTCGATCGAAGGCCGTGGCACTGTTGTCACAGGTAAGATCGAACGCGGTATCGTCAAAGTCGGCGAAGACGTCGAAGTTGTCGGTATCAAAGATACTCAGAAGACTACAGTCACTGGTATCGAAATGTTCAACAAGTCACTCCAGGAAGGTATCGCTGGCGACAACGCTGGTATCCTCGTTCGCGGTCTTAAGAAAGAAGACATCACACGCGGTCAGGTTCTTGCAAAGCCAGGTTCTATCATTCCACACGCTGAATTCGAATCTGAAGTGTACATCTTGAAAAAGGAAGAAGGCGGTCGCCACACTCCTTTCATGCAGGGTTACAAGCCTCAGTTCTACATCCGAACTACTGACGTAACTGGTGAAGTTACGCTTCCAGAAGGTAAGGAAATGGTCATGCCGGGCGATACCGTGACCTTCAAAGTCAAGCTCATTACTCCAGTTGCTCTTGAAGATCAGACTCGCTTCGCAATCCGCGAAGGTGGTAAGACTGTCGGTGCAGGTGTCGTAACGAAAGTGATCAAATAAGTTAGCATTCGCTCACAGTTTTCCATGGCTACAAAAACATCGACAATAAAAAAAACAAAGAAAGCAGATCTCGCCGGTGCTGAAGGTGCTGTTTCTATACTCCGCATTCGCGTGCGAGCGTATGAAAGCAAGGTGCTTGATGCATCTGTAAAACAGATCATTGATACGGCTATCAGATACGATGCGAAAGTACTCGGTCCGGTGCCACTCCCAACAGAGATCAAGAAGTACACGGTGAATCGTGCGTCCTTTGTCTATAAAAATTCTCGCGAACAGTTTGAAATGCGAACTCACAAGCGCCTCATTGATATCGTCAACCCTTCGGCGAAGACGATTGAAGCTCTTACGAACCTCTCATTGCCATCAGGCGTCGACATCGACGTCAAGATGATCTAGTAGTTTTCTACTACATTCAATTCTCGCAGAAATAGTTAGTGAACAAGTAGCCTCGAAAAAGACTATATGAAATTTATACTAGGTAAAAAACAGAATATGACACAATTCTTCGCCACAGGCGGGCAGGTTTTTCCTGCGACTGTCGTGAAGGTCATGCCTGGCGTCGTCACGCAAGTGAAAACGAAAGACAATGACGGTTATATTGCTGCGCAGGTTGGCTTCGGCGAACAAAAAGCGGATCGCCTGAATAAGGCAGCCAAAGGTCACTTCAAAGACCTCGGCAATTTCTCTGAAGTCCGTGAATACCGCATCAACTCTGATGAAGCTGTGGCTGTCGGCACTGCCGTCACGCTCGAAGCTTTCACAGAAGGCGATGTCATTCGCGTTTCTGGAGATACAAAAGGTAAAGGTTTCCAAGGCGTCGTTAAGCGCCATGGATTCCACGGTGGTCCACGCTCGCACGGTCAGAAACACTCTGAGCGCGAAGCGGGTTCAATCGGCGGCGGTCTTCGAACGCACGTGCCAAAAGGCATGCGCATGGCAGGCCGCATGGGTGGCAACACGATAACTGTTAGCAATCTCAAAATCCTTCACATTGATAAAGACGAAAACGTCATGGTAATTTCGGGCGCGATTCCTGGTCGACGCGGCACCCTTATCGAGATAATCGGCTAATTCATAGTACAAATATATGGAAGCAAAAATATACAATATAAAAGGCGAGACAGCAGGCAAGATCACTCTTCCTGAATCTGTTTTCGCTGCGAAAGTCTCAAAGGATGCCATTCACTCAACGATGGTCGCTCTTCAGGGCAATCAGCGTGCAGGAACAGCTCATGCCAAGGGTCGCGGCGACGTTCGAGGCGGCGGCAAAAAGCCATGGAGACAGAAGGGAACTGGACGCGCTCGTCACGGCTCATCGCGCAGCCCAATCTGGGTTGGCGGCGGCTCGACACACGGTCCGAACAAAGAAAAAAATTACACACGCAAGATCAACAAAAAGACTTTGACATCAGTTCTTTACGGAGTTCTCTCTGCAAAGAATAAAGATGGCGAAATCGTATTCGTTGATAGCATGTCATTTGGTACTTTCAGCACGAAGGCCGCAAAAGCTGCTCTCGTCAGCATCGCAAAGGTTACTGATTCTCCACGCATGGCAAATGGCCACAAGCCATACTGCTTGGTGCTCCTCGGAAACTCAGATCCAAAGACAGTCAAAAGCCTCTCAAACCTCCCATCAGTCGAAGTGGAGCAGTGGAAGAACGTCAATCCGTTGATGCTCGCTTCATACAAATACGTCCTCATTTCAGAACCGCAGGAAGCGATCAATTTCTTCGAGGGCAAAAAAGCTAAGGCTCGCAAGAGTGAATAATGTATGGCTGCAAAAAAAACAACAACTAAAAAAGTAGCTGACAAAGAAGTCGCTGTCGCAGCAGAAAAGAAAGAAGTTTCTATTCTCGTTAAGCGCGTCACTGAAAAGTCAGGTCTCCTTTCTGCAAAGCATGCGTACACATTCATTATTCCAATGGATGCTAACAAGAGCATGGTAATCGCAGCTTTCAAGAAAGAGTACAAAAAGAATCCAGTCAAAGTCGCTATTGCTCGCATGCCAAGCAAGCCGCTCTTCCGAGCAGGCCGACCAGCATGGAAAGCAGGCTACAAAAAAGCGGTCGTAACCCTTAAAGAAAGCGATAAAATAGAATTCATGTAATTATATGAAAACCTATAAACCAACAACTCCATCACGCCGAAAAATGGTCACGATCGACTACCGCAAGGTTTTGACGACTGACAAGCCAACAAAGTCTTTGACTCATGGCCAGAAGCGTTCAGTCGGACGCAACAGTCAGGGCCGCGTTACTACTCGCCACAAGGGCGGCGGTAACAAGCGACTCTATCGCGATGTCGACTTCAAGTACGACAAGCGCGACATCCCAGCTGTTGTCAAAACAGTTGAGTATGATCCGAACCGCTCAGGCTTTATCGGTATCCTCCAGTACAAAGACGGCGAAAAGCGCTACACGCTCTTGCCGAAGAATGTCACTGTCGGTGCTGAAATCATGGTCTCTGAAAAGGCTTCGATCAAGCCAGGCAATAGACTTCCATTGAAGTTCATTCCAGTCGGTACATTTATCTACAACATCGAGATCAAGCCGCAGGGCGGCGCAAAGATGGTTCGCTCAGCTGGCGTTTTCGCACAGTTGATCGCGAACGATGCGGGCTATGCTCAGATCAAGATGCCGTCAACTGAAGTTCGAAAGATCCCTGAGCTCGCTTGGGCATCGATCGGTTCAGTATCAAACGACGAATACCACCTCATCAACTACGGTAAAGCAGGACGATCGCGCTGGAAGGGCATACGCCCGACTGTACGCGGTTCTGCCATGAACCCAGTCGACCACCCACTCGGTGGAGGTGAAGGCGCACAGGGTGCCGGTATGAAGCGTGTGAAGAACGTTTACGGAAAGGGTATCCGCGGCAAGAAGACTCGCGGACCGAAGAAGTACTCGAACTTCCTCATTGTTTCTCGCCGAAAGACAGGCAAGAAGCGAAAGGGTAACTAATATCTCTAAAACAAAAAACCGCTCAATCGAAAGATTGGCGGTTTTTTGTTTGTATTGCGATATTTTACAGGCGTGGTAATGTTGGCAAAAATCAAACCATTCTAAAACAAATCAATATGAAAAGAAACTTCATGAAAATGCTCGCTGCTAAAACGGCAGAGCGAAAACTTGTGTGTGTGGGGCTTGATGTCGATCTCTATAAAATTCCGCAGCATATTAAAAATATGTATGACGGCAATATTAGAGTCAGCTATCAGTTTAACAAAGCAATAATTGATGCGACAAAAGATCTTGTCAGTGCATATAAACCAAATTTAGCATTTTATATGAGCATGGGCATTGACGGAATTGCTACACTACAGAATATATGTCGTTACATCAAAGATAATACGCCGAATGTCCCAATTATTCTTGATGCAAAGTACGGCGATATTGGAAACACCAATGAGCACTATGCGAAATTCGCTTTCGATTACATCGGAGCTGATGCTGTTACTGTTCACAACTACATGGGAAGCGAAGCCATGAAGCCATTTCTTGATCGCAAAGACAAAGGAATTATTGTGCTTTGCAAAACATCTAATGGCGGCTCAGGTGAATTTCAAGATTTGTATGTCATGATCGACACAAATCAAAATAAGCCCATGAGTGAAATAGTCGCAGCAACTGTTTTTCATAAATGGAATGCAAATGGAAACTGCCTGCTTGTCGTTGGAGCAACGTGCCCTAAAGAGCTGAAAGCAATTCGGGAAATTGTCGGCGATATGGGCATACTTTCTCCAGGTGCTGGAAGTCAGGGTGGCGAGCTAGAAAAAGTTATTGAAAACGGACTAAATAGCAAAGGTCAGGGACTTATCATCAATTCTTCGCGTGATGTCATCTATGCTTCAAGCGGAAAAGACTTTGCAGAAGCGGCAAGAGCGAAAGTTATTGAAATGAACAATAAAATTGATATTAGCATTACGAAAATCGTCAATCATCAGTTACGTTTCGATAATAAAGATTAAAATTAAAAGGGAGAACAAATATGTTCTCCCTTTTTTGTTTGTCCTACTCAACCTTTCTACTTATTAATTTCTTCAAAATCGATTTCGCTGTGAGCAGCTTTCCATTCATTGCTCCATTTTTCCGGATCACTGCTCCATTTCTCAATAGTTGCTTTGTCATCTTCTGAGAAGTAGTTGGCCTCAAGTCCTTTTTTAAGAAGCAGCGGAAAATCGAGTACTGAATCGGTTTTGCATGGCGTCATAAGGAATTTTTTTACAGCAGGATCTTTTGAGAAAGATTCTGTGCCAGCAAACATTCCTGCGGCTTTCGGAAAGCCGTACGTAAAGATCGAAAAGCAGTGATTGACGATACCGCCCGCATCTCTGATGGCTTGTACAGCATCAACGCTGCTTCCGCCCGTTGAGATGAGGTCCTCAATAACGACAACTGTCTTTCCTTGAAGTTCTCCAGGCTTGATTCCTTCAATCCTGTTCTCCATGCCATGATCTTTTTTCTTGTCTCGGACATAGATGAGCGGCAATTCTAGCTCGTCAGCAATAATGCTGGCCAGCGGAATGCCTGCTGTGGCAACGCCTGCGATCCAAATGTCGCTGTAATTTGGATACGCATTCTTGATGAGAGTAGTAAGCCCATCTTTTGCAAGATCGCGAATTTCGGGCCTCGACAGCGCTAGTCGGTTGTCATTGTACATCGGACTTTTCCAGCCAGATGCCCAAGTGAATGGAGTAGCAGCGTTGGCGACTATTGCCTCAATCGAAAGGATTTTTAAGGCAAAATCTGACCGTATCGATTCAAGGGTCGGTGTTCCTTTTTCTTTCATAGTTTTCTTTTTTAAGTGTTTTTCTTCATCCTACTGTTTTTGCCGATAAAAGCAATAAAAAGGGCCGCTCCAGATGAAGCGGCCCAATTATTTGCATTGCCTAAGAAACTTCTTCTTCTACTAATTCGCAGTACTCAAGCAGTATTTGGGAAAAGATTTCAGGGCGACTTGATCGCAGAAATGCTGTGCCGACTTGCATGAGCGATGCGCCAACTTTGCTGAATTCAAGCATGTCTCTTCCTGTTGCAATTCCGCCGGCTCCAACAATAATTTTGCTGGAATTTTTGTTGCTGAGAATTTTCTTTGCTTGCTTAACTTGCCCAAGCGCAATTGGCTTGAACATCTCTCCGCTAATGCCGCCAAGGCCTCCATCAGGCGTAATTGCTGGATTGAGATGCTCATCGAATATAAATCCTTTCGGAAATGTATTCGAAAGAGTGTAGCCTCCGTTTGGCAGCACATGGTCGATAGTACTAATGGCATACTTCAGCTGATCAGGATCTGAGTAAGGCGACAGCTTGATGAGAAAATTATTAAGCTTGTCATCAAGAGTTCCTCTGAACGCATTCTTTATCTCATTAATTACTCCAACCATGTTTGGTATATCAAAGCTGTAAATCGGCTTTGCTGTACCGCCGTCGAGAACATTTGGACAGCCGAAATTAATTTCAACAATGTCTGCGCCGCATTTGAATGCTGCGCCAGCAAGGTTTACGTACTCTTTAGCATTGAATCCCGCGACGCTGACGATAACTTTCTTGTCATTATCGTGCGCTTCTTTTACCATTTCCGGCAAATTGTCGATATAGTAGCCGAGTCCGGGGTTTGGCATGCCTAGCGAGTTGATGCCATCAGGGTGCCATGTTGTTCCATCGTTTCCGTCACGAGAAAGGACCGTGATCGATCCGATAACAATTGCGCCGAGGTCAGTTTTCAGCAAGCGCTGAAATTCTTCTTTGTTCTTTACGGTTCCAGCCGCGTTCATGAGTGGAGTGGAGAATCTCATTCCAAGATATTCGAGTTCTTTCATAGGTATGTGATTTAGTTTTGGTTTGTACTTTTGCCCATACTAGTTCTTTTGCGAATATCTGGCAATAGAAATCAACAGATTTTATTTTAGAAAAAATTTATCGTGCTATCATTTGAATATGCTAGATCACAAAGGTTTCTATCCGCGTTCGCGCCTCAAGTCTATGTCAAATGCATGGCGCGGCATAAAGATAATGTTTAGGGGACAGTACAATATCTGGATTCACACAATGATTCTTGGCCTCGTCGTCATGGCCGGCATCTTCTTCAGCATCACACTTCTCGAATGGATATTTATCATTTTTGCTGCCGGTATGGTTTTTGCTGCTGAGGCATTCAATACTGCAATCGAAATCGACATGAATCTCACAAGCCCAGAATTCCATCCTCATGCTCGTGACACCAAAGACGTCGCAGCGGGCGCCGTACTCATAACAGCAATTGTTGCTTTGCTCGTCGGAATCATCATTTTCCTCCCAAGATTGGTAGTCTTGATGCTCTGGCAGTAGGGCTTTGGCGCTCGCCAATTGAGCCATTTTTGCACTATTTTCTTCATAAATTCAGACCATAGATTCCCCTTAAGGCAAGCTTAGGGGGCTGAATTTGACTTTAAATACCAATCTGCTAATATGCTTGGAGCTCCATCAGGGCTTTTCTTTTTTATTCAAAAGGACCAATATGACAAGATCACTCAAAAAAGGGCCGTACGTAGACGTACGAGTTCTCAAGAAAATAGAAGGCAAAAACCCCTTGCAAACAGGGGTAATTAAAACGTGGTCACGCGCATGCCAGATCGCCCCTGAAATGGTCGGCTTTACTTTTGGCGTCCACAACGGCAAGACACACGTCGAAGTCCTCGTTTCTGAAGACATGGTTGGCCACCGCTTGGGTGAATTTTCACCTACGAAGAAGTTCGTCCGTCACGGCGGTAAAATGCAGAAAGAGCTCGAAGCCAAGAAGAAGGAGGCTGAAATCTCAGCAGCTAAGTCAGCCAAGGAGTCAGATGGCGCTAAAAAGAAGTAATTTCACTATAAATCATTACCATGAAAGCCTTTTTGAAAAACTACAGACAGTCTCCACGCAAAGTTCGGCTTGTTGGTGATGCCGTAAAAGGAAAGAAAGTAGCAGATGCTATGCTCTATTTGTCGTTCCTCCCAAAGCGCGCAGCTGAGCCTATGAAGAAGCTCGTTGCTTCTGCTGTTGCAAACGCTAAGCAGGCAGGGGAGAATACAGACGACCTCGTTATCTCATCTCTCACTGTAGACAAGGGTATCGTCCTCAAGCGCATGATGCCTCGCGCTCGTGGCTCAGCTTTCCGCATCAACAAACGCAGCTCACACATCACCCTCACTCTCGCCCAGAAGACAGCAAAGACAGACAAGAAAGCAGCTCCAGCAGCAAAGAAAGCTGAGGCAAAGCCAAAAGCTAAGAAAACAGCTAAGAAAACTGATAAATAATATATGTCAAAAATTGTCCACCCATATGCACATCGTCTTGTAACCCTCCGCGACTGGAAGTCACGCTGGTTTGCTGACTCTAAGAAGTTTGCTCACGAACTCAAGGCAGACGTCGTTATCCGTGAATTTTTGGACAAGAAACTCCGCGGCTTTTACGTCTCTGGCGTAGAAATCGAACGCAACCGCAAGGCAACTCGCCTCATTATCCGCACATCACGCCCAGGCATGCTCATTGGCCGCGGCGGCGACGGCGCAACAAAGCTCAAGACAGAAATCGAGAAAAAGCTCGGCAAGCGCGGCATTGAACTTCCAAATGACTTCAAGCTCGACATCGTCGAAGTTGAAAATCCAGACGCTGATGCTGCAATCGTTGCATACTCAGTTGCTGAAGGCATTGAGAAGCGCCTCCCATACCGACGCGTCATGAAGACTGCTGTCGAAAAAGTCATGGGTGTCCGTGGCGTCAAAGGAGTACGTATCGTTCTCGGCGGCCGCCTCGGCGGTGCTGAAATCGCGCGCGGCGAAGAGCTCAAGAAGGGTTCAATTCCTCTCCAGACAATCCGTGCTGACATCGACTACGCTCGAGAGAAGGCGCACATGACATACGGCGATATTGGTATTAAGGTTTGGATCTACAAGGGCGAAGTCTTCGCTGCCGAGAAAGCAGCTGCCGACAAGCGCCGTGAAGCTAATCCAAATAACACGAATTAATATATGTTATTCCCAAAGAAAGTAAAACACAGGAAGTGGCAGTCCACTCGCCGAAATATGAGCAAGATCACTCCGGAAACGCGAGGTATTTCACTTGCCTTTGGTTCATTTGGCCTCAAGTCAGAAAGCTACGCTCGCGTTGAGTCAAAGCAGATCGAATCAGCCCGCAAAGCTATGGCTCGCCAGCTCTCAAAGACAGGACGCATTTGGATCCGCATTTTCCCAGATCGACCATTTACGAACAAGCCACCAGAGGTGGGCATGGGTAAAGGTAAGGGTGATCCAGCAGGTTACTGCTTTGAAGTTAAGCCAGGTCGTGTTATTTTCGAAGTAGACGGCGTAGACGAAGCTACAGCTAAAGAGGCGCTCCGCAAGGCTGGAACAAAGCTTCCAGTTAAGACACGCGTCATCGCACGATAATTTATATATGGAAAAGACAGAAAAAAAAGTAAATAATAAAACACTTGTCGGCGTTGTCGTCTCAGACAAAATGCAGAAGACAGTCGTTGTGTCAGTCACTCGCTATGAGAAGCACCCAAAGTACAAGAAGTACCTGAAGATCTCAAAGAAGTACAAGGCGCATGACGAAGTCGGCCACAAGGTAGGGGACAAGGTCACGATTGTTGAGACTCGACCGATTTCAAAGGACAAACACTTCAAGGTCGTTGCCTAATAAACAAGAAACAATAATTATATGATCCAAGATGGAACAAATGTAAAAATCACTGACAATGCCGGCGGAACACACGGTCGTGTGTTCAAGGTACTTGGCGGTTCAAAGCGACGCTACGCTTCGATCGGTGACCTCGTCATCATCTCGGTCAAAGTCGCTGATCCTCGCAAGGGCGTCAAGAAAAAGGACATCCACCAAGCTGTTGTTGTCCGCACAACAAAGGCATTCCGCCGTAAGGATGGTTCTTACATTCGCTTTGACGACAATGCAGTTGTTATCTTGGAAAAGGGCAAGATGGATCCAAAGGCTGGTCGCGTTTTCGGTCCGATTCCTCGCGAGCTCGCTGAAAAGGGCTTCCAGAAAATTATTTCTCTAGCTCCTGAGGTCATCTAATCTCACCAATACATTTTTATGAAATTCAAGAAAGGAGACAAAGTAATAGTTGTTGCAGGCCGAGACAAAGGAAAGTCAGGCTCAATCGTCACAGTTCTCCGCGAGAAGAATCGCGTTGTTATTGATGGCATCAACATGATGAAGAAGCAGCAGAAGGCAAAGCGCGGCGGCGAGAAGGGCAGCATCATTGATATGGCTATGCCAATCAATGCTTCAAACGTCATGATCGTCGACAGCAAGTCAGGCAAGCCATCTCGCATCGGCAAGAAGAAGGTCGGCGACAAGTTCATTCGCGTCTCAAAGAAGAGCGATCAGGAAATTTAGTCCCCAATTTACATACATTTTATGAGCAAACACCTAACAGTAAAAGAAAAAAACGACGCAGCATATGAGTCTCTCAAGGCTACTTTGGGATTGAAGAATAAGCTCGCAGCTCCAAAGCTTGTGAAGGTTATTATTTCATCTGCAACAGGTACAGCTATGAAGAAGGACCCAAAGCGCAACGAGCTCGTCCTCAATCGTCTCTCTAAGATCACAGGACAGAAGGCAAACGTCCGCGGCGCCAAGAAGTCTATTGCTTCGTTTAAGATCCGCACAGGCGATCCTGTGGGCGTTACAGTCACTCTCCGTGGCGCGCGCATGTACGGTTTCCTCGAGAAGCTCATCAACATCGCTTTTCCTCGCACAAAGGACTTCCGTGGCCTCGAGCGCAAGAACCTCGACTCTATCGGTAACCTCACGATCGGCATCAAGGAACACACTATTTTCCCTGAAACTGGCGATGAAGATATCCGCGACGTCTTCGGCATGGCGATCACTATCGTCACTACTGCAAAGGACAAGAAGCAGGGCGAAGCCTTCTTCGATTACCTCGGTAT
>DAORIR010000001.1:0-4898 GCA_035438605.1 Minisyncoccota bacterium | reverse complement strand
TCTGCTAAGATAGCGGAAGCCTTTTATTTATCTAGGTAATCCGTTTTTCTCCTTTACTTTTCAGTCTCGCCTTGGTCCAAAGCCTGGGAGTTGCCGAAGAGTAAAGAAAACAAACGAGATATTCCTAGAGCCAAAAGGCCCCTTAATTATTATGGCAAAAACATCAGTCAAAGTGCGCGCAGAGCGCAAGCCAAAATTCTCAACACGGGCAACAAACCGCTGTTTTCGATGTGGCCGCAAGCATGGCTTCATGAGAGATTTCGGCCTTTGCCGCATCTGTTTCCGCGAATACGCTAACGACGGCAAAATCCCAGGTGTACGCAAGTCATCTTGGTAATCAATAAATTATATGACAGACCCAATTGCAGCAATGATAACAATGATGAAGAACGCATCACACGCAGGTAAAACTGTTGTGACTGTTCCTCATTCTATGGTCAAAGAATCAATCGTTGAATGCCTCAAGCGCAACGGTTTCGTCGCAGGCTTCGAAAAGAAGATCCGCAACGAGCGCCCATACCTCGACATCACTCTCGCTGCAAAGAACGGGGACCGCATCAACGACGTCACTCGCGTATCGAAGCCATCTCGCCGAATGTACAAGGGCGTCAAGGAAATCCGCATGTACAAGAACGGCGCGGGCAGCTTCGTATTTTCAACACCAAAAGGTATTTTGACAGACAAGGAAGCACGCAAAGAAATGGTCGGCGGCGAAATAATGTTTTCAATTTGGTAATACACATATATGTCACGAGTAGGAAAACAAGAACTCAATATCCCAGCTGGTGTCACTGTCTCTCAGACAGGCGGCGTTATTACAGTTGTCGGCCCAAAGGGAACACTCAGCAAGCCAATGCGTGATGAAATCGTCATTACTATCGAAGCTGACAAAGTCACTCTCAAGCCGCAAAACCTCGACACAAAGTTCATGAACTCTCTTTGGGGTACTTACGCATCTCACATCAAGAACATGATCAAGGGCGTCACTGAACCTTACACAAAGACACTCATCCTCGAAGGTGTTGGCTTCAAGTCAGAAGTCAAAGGCGATAGCCTCGACCTCGCGCTCGGCTTTTCGCACCCTGTTAACGTTGCAATTCCAGAAGGCCTCACAGTTACTGCAGTCAAAAACAATGTTACTGTTGTCGGTATCGACAAAGAGCTTGTTGGCCAGTTCACAGCAAAAGTCCGTTCGCTCAAAAAGCCAGAACCTTACAAGGGCAAGGGCTTCCGATACGACAATGAAGTTATCCGCCGCAAGCAGGGCAAGAAAGCTGCATAGTCTTAAAGATAGATAAACTGTATGAAATACAAAAACATCAAAACTGAAAAGCGATCACGATTGAAGGGCAAGATCCGTTCAAAGGTTTCAGGCACAACTGAACTTCCTCGTCTTTCGGTTTTCCGATCGAATAAGTTTATCTATGGACAGCTCATTGATGACACAAAGGGCGCAACAATCGTTTCTGTCAGCGACATCAAGTCAAAGGGCAAGGGCACGAAAGTGGCTTCAGCTAAGGCTATGGGCGCAGCGATTGCAAAAGGCGCAGTAGAAAAAGGCATCAAGAAAGTCGTCTTTGATCGTAATGGCTTCAAGTACACAGGCCGCGTGAAGGAATTCGCGGATGGTGCACGCGAGGGCGGATTAATTTTCTAAATATTTATATGGCTGAACAAACACCAACAACTTCAACAACAGGCGCAGGCGCTCCACGACCAGCTCGACCAGCAGCAGGCGGCTTCCGCGCAAGCACTCCAGGCTACCGCGGCGGTAGTTCATCACGCGGCGCTTCAAGCACAAGCGGCAGCGGCCCACGACGCGGCCCTCGCCGTGATTTCGCAGATCGCCCAAAGCCTGAATTCGACCAGAAGATTCTTTCTATCCGACGCGTTACTCGTGTCGTTGCCGGCGGTCGCCGCTTCTCGCTCTCAGTTGCTATTGCAATTGGCGACAAGAAAGGCAGCATCGGCCTCGGAACAGGAAAGGCAATCGATACATCACTTGCTATCAACAAAGCTGTTCGTTCAGCTCGCAAGAATATGATCACGCTCAAGCTTACGAAAGAAGGCTCAATCCCTTACGACGTCAAAGCTAAGTTCGGCGCTTCAAGCGTCATGATCATGCCAAACCGCTCAAAGGGCCTCGTTGCTGGTGCAGCTGCTCGCGATCTTCTCGTTCTCGCTGGCGTCAAAAATGTCACTTCAAAAGTACTTTCGAAGTCAAAGAACAAGCTTAACAATGCTCGTGCAGCATTCGACGCTCTTTCTTCAATTGCGACACGCAAAGTAGAGAAGGCAGGCGCGCGCGATGAAATCTTTTCATAACTAGTTAAATTATATGCAGCTACACAACATTACACCTACAACAAAAAATAAGAAGCGCATGCAAGTTGGTCGCGGCGGCAAGCGCGGCAAAACTTCCGGCAAAGGTACAAAAGGCCAGAAGTCACGCGCAGGACGCAAGCTTCGCCCAGAACTTCGCGATATCATCAAGAAGCTTCCTAAGCAGCGCGGCCGCGGCAAGAACATCAACCAAGCATTCCAGCAGAAGCCTGTTGTTATCAACTTGGCGACTATTGATCTCGCTTTCGAAAAGGGCACATTGATCACTCCAGCAACGCTCGTCGCTGAAGGCATCATCCGCATCCGCAAGGGCGAAAAACCAATGGTTAAGATCCTCGGAACAGGCGATATCACAAAGGCTTTCGAATTCTCAGGCGTTACGTTCTCAGCAGCAGCAAAAGAAAAGATCGAAAAGGCAGGCGGCAAAATCAGCTAGTTTCCAGCAATGCCAAACTAGTATTGCCCGTCGGTTCGGTCTATAATCAAATCCATGGCAAACATCACTCACAAACTCAAAATCCTCGTTACTGACAAGACACTTCGACGCCGAATCCTTTTCGTACTCGGAGCTTTTGTCGCTATCCGACTTCTGTCAGCAATCCCAATTCCTGGTGTTGATGCCAACCAGCTCGCATCATTCCTCGCCAATAACCAATTCTTCGGCTTGCTCAACGTTTTCTCTGGCGGCGGACTTTCAACTCTTTCGATTGTGATGCTTGGCGTCGGGCCGTACATTACGGCTTCGATCATCATGCAGCTTTTGACTCTCATGGTTCCGACTCTCAAGGAGATGAATCAAGAAGGCGGGGAAGCTGGACGCAAGAAGTTTGCGCAGTACACACGCCTTCTCGCTATTCCGCTCGCGCTCATTCAGGGCTTCAGCTTGCTTTCTGTCCTTTCGAGCCAAGGAGTTATCGTTGACGCTTCGCTCTACGTTAAGCTCATCAACCTTCTCATCATCACTGCGGGCTCAATGCTCATGGTCTGGATCGGCGAACTCATTTCAGAATTCGGCATCGGCAATGGTGTTTCCCTCATTATCTTTGCAGGTATCGTTGCTGCTTTCCCAGGAAGCGTCAGCCAATTCCTCTTTACGTACAACCCAGCTGAGCTCCCTATGTACATTCTCTTCCTTTTCATTGGCCTCTTGGTTATTGCGGGAGTAGTCATGGTTACAGAAGCAGAGCGCCCGATCGGCGTAACGTATGCGCGCCAAGTTCGCGGCATGTCGGCTTCAAGCGGCGTCACAACATACATTCCTCTTCGCCTCAACATGGCGGGCGTTATTCCAATCATCTTTGCGCTTTCTATCCTTCTCTTGCCTCAGATCTTCAGCAACGTTTTCGCTAGCTCATCGCATGCATGGCTCGCTTCAGCTGCTGCAACACTCGCAAGATTCACTGATACGACGCTCATATACGGCATCGTGTACTTTGTCCTCGTCTTTGCTTTCACATACCTCTATACATCGATCACGTTCGACCCAAAGCAGATGTCAGATAACCTCCAGAAGAATGGCGCATTCGTTCCAGGCATTCGCCCAGGCGATTCGACAAACTCATACATCTCAAACATTGTGAGCCGAATAACGCTCGTCGGCGGTTTGTTCCTCGGCATCATCGCAGTCTTGCCGCTCATTGTCCGCAACCTCTCAGGCATCACTTCGATCGCTCTCGGTGGTACAGCCCTCCTCATCGTTGTCTCTGTCGTCATCGACCTCATGAAGAAAATCGATGCACAGACGTCGATGCGAGAATACTAATTAAATGAACGGACTTAGGTCCGTTTTTTTATTATCAAATTATTTGCTATAGTCATTCCATGAATCCTCAAACTATCATCCTCATGGGGCGCTCGGGCTGCGGGAAGGGAACACAGGCAAAGCTTGTACAGGAATACCTCAAACAAATCGATCCAAATCGTGAGATCTTTTACCTCGAAACTGGACAGCAATTTCGCGACTTTATTTCCCAAAACACATACACGAGCAATCTTTCAAAAAAAATAATGGAAAGCGGCGACCTTCAGCCAGCATTCTTGGCGATCCATATCTGGTCCCACGTCTTTATTGAGCAGATGAAGGGCAATGAAAACATGGTGCTCGACGGCACACCTCGAACACTCTCAGAAATCGAGGCTCTCGACACCGCTTTCAAATTCTATAGCCGCGAAACGCCGACAGTTTTTGTCATTGATGTATCAAAAGAGTGGTCAAAGACAAGATTGCTCGAAAGGGGTAGAATAGATGATAGTAGGGCTGGCGACATGGAGAAGCGACTAGAATGGTTCGACACAGACGTCGTGCCGGCTATCCGCCATATGCAAGAAGCCAAGCTGTACAATGTTGTCACTATTAATGGCGAACAATCGATAGAGAAAGTCCACGCAGATATTGTCGCTGTACTTGAAGCAAATAAGTAATTATCCCGAAAATAATCAACACACAATATGGCTAGAATCAAAAACGAGAAGGAAATAAAGATCTTGAAGGAAGGCGGCAAGCGCTTGGCTGAGATTCTCGCTAAGGTTGCCAAAGCAGTAAAAGCTGGCGTCAC